>CAZKRQ010000152.1:0-5520 GCA_964555125.1 uncultured Oscillospiraceae bacterium | reverse complement strand
GCTCCTCGAGATGTTGGGCGAGCGCGGGCTCAAGCTCCAGCTCCTCCATCACCTTTTCGTCCCGCTCAAACAGCTTGATCGCGTACCAGCGCAGGTACTGTGCGTCGACCCTGCCGCTGATGGATTCCTCGATATGCGCGAGCGCGTGCTCGACGCTGCCGGTGAAGACGTGGGGATGCTCCCCCGTCCTGCGCGCCGTCGCGGCCGCCATCGCCTTCTCCGCGACGGCCATGCTGCCCTCTCCCTTGAGCGCGCTCGTCTCCATCACGGCGCAGCCCAGCTCGGCGCCCAGCTTCGCGAGATCGATCCTGTCGCCGTTTTTGCGCACGATGTCGATCATATTCACCGCCACGACAACCGGCAGGCCGAGCTCGATGAGCTGGGTTGTCAAATAGAGATTTCTCTCGATATTCGTTCCGTCAACGATGTTGATGATCGCGTCGGGCTTTTCATTGACGAGATAGCCGCGCGCCACAACCTCCTCGAGGGTATACGGCGACAGGGAATAGATGCCCGGCAGATCCTGGATCACCACGTCCCTGTGGTTCTTCAGCCGCCCCTCTTTCTTCTCAACGGTCACGCCGGGCCAGTTTCCGACATATTGATTGGAGCCCGTCAGATCGTTGAACATGGTCGTCTTGCCGCAGTTTGGGTTGCCGGCAAGGGCTAATGTAATACTCATGCTTCGTTTTTCTCCTCCTCAGTGTCAGACATATTTGTTAGCAATAACTAACTTTAGGGCAAACAAACGCCCAAACGCCGCATCTTACTCTACCTCGATCATCCCGGCATCCGCTTTTCGCACGCTGAGCTCATAGCCGCGCACGTTGAGCTCCATCGGGTCGCCGAGCGGCGCCACCTTGCGGACATGCAGCTCCACCCCCTTGGTGATGCCCATATCCATGATCCGGCGTTTGACGGGCCCCTCTCCGTGCAGGCGCTTGACCGTGCAGGTCTCGCCCACCTTGACCTCTTTGAGTGTTTTCATCCCTTGACCTCCTCTCTATTGATGGTAATGCAAGCCCTCGCGCGGTTTGCAGCGCGCAGACGGCTGTAAAAAAGTTTGCTGCGCGCCCCTTTCACACGGCGCGGGCCGACGGCGTTCAGCCCTCAAACCATGACGCGGTTCGCCATCGTGCGGTCAATCGCGACGCGGCTTTCCTTCACCTGAAGGATCAGATTTCCGCCCAGCTCGTTCACAACCGTGACCGCTTCGTCCACGACAAAGCCCAGCTCGGCGAGATGTTGGCGCACCTCGTCTTTTCCCGTAATTTTTTTAATCACGACGGTTTCACCCGGTTTCGCAAGCGTCAACGGCATCATCGCTTCTCCCTTCTCCGCCTCGCGGAATGCTACGCGTTTCATAAGTTAGATATATCTAACTTTCACGGTTAGTTTATCATAACTAACCGTGACCGTCAAGAAATTTTTTATCCCCTAACACAAATTCGTCAAATCCACCAGAACCGTTCGGTTTCAACCGCGCTGATTGAGCATTGCGCTGCGCGGCCGCACGCGGCAAAAGCGGACAAAAACAGGGCGGCGCGTGTCGAAGCGCGCCGCCCCCCGGCCGGTCGATTCGGCCGAAGCCGTCAAATGACCTTGTATTTCTCCATATACCGCATAAACCGATCCTGTTCGGCGAGATCGCCGGTGCAGATAAAGCAGAAATCCTTCACCGAGCCGACAATATTCGCAATGTCGTCGATATAGCGTAGCTCGTCGCTGTTGTTGATAAACACCTGGCACAGCTTGCCCGCCGCAATGGTCTTGCGGTAAATATCGGGCCATTGATCGAGGCCGGGCGCGCCGGCGCCGTTGACCCATTGCAGGCCGTCGAGCGCCTCGCAGGAGAGGATGGAGTCGATGTGCCGCACCGCGCCGGGCCCGTCGAGGTGGTAGATCGTGCGCGGCACGCATTCGCACTCCTTTTTCAGGATCGGCAGATAAAACTCGTCGAACATTTCGGCGCTGATCATCGCCGAGAAGTCGTTTTGCAGCACGTAATACGGCTTCTGCGAGAGCATTGTCGCCCAGCAGGTGTATCCCGGGACGAGCTCGGGATGGATCGCGTCGAGGAAGCGGCCGATGGCCTCCACCATCCGTTCATAGATATTCCAGGCCGCGGTTTTGACCGCGTCGGGTTCGGTGTAGAGCGCGAGCAGCAGCTCGTTCGCGTCGACGATCGAGGCGAGCACATCGTATACCCCGCCAAGGTCGGGCACGCCGACCGCCATCGCGCCGCCGAAATGCCTCTGCACCTCCTCGGTCAGCGCGAGCGCCCGCGCATACAGCGGGTTTGCCTCATCCAGCCTGATGGCCGCGGCCTCCTCCAGATCCTGCCCCGTTTTTTTGAACCAGACGGTGCCGAGCTCGTGATCGATGCCCGATTCCTGCCCCAAAAAGCCGCCGAGCACCCCGGTCGGCCGCATATAAAACACCGGGAACGCGTCGCCCAGAAACGTGACGGTGGAATAGGCCTGCTCGATCGCCTGCACCGCCTGCCCGACCGGCAGCTCCATATCGTACATCGCGTTGAGGATGTCGCGCCTGTAGTTGGAGCCGAAGAAATCCGCGCCGACGTTTTTGCTCGTGTCGGTCAGGGTCACCTGCATGATGGGCCGCTCGAGCTGGGGCGCCCACCCCTTTTCAAAGTCGTCCGCAATTTTTTTGTAGGACTCGGGATTAAAATGCAGCATATCCGTTCTTCCCCCCGTTTGATTTTGTTGTGTTTATTATAGGGTGGAGCGATGGGGCGTGCAAGCCCCCATCCTGCCGCAAAATTTATTCAAACTGCTTTTTCTTCTTGCGCCCGGCCCGGCGGCTATGGTATTGTAAAGCGTAGAAGCCATCTCATTTGTTGTTCGGCGGCGGGCCCACAGAAGGGGGAGACAACCGATGCTCTGGAAAGAAAAGGGCGTGCTCAAGGACTCGAATATCTGTTTTTTTCACCCCTCCGACGCGCTGTGCGCGCAGTATTTTTACATGCGCAGCTGCGGGAGCTTTCACTGCGAAAAAAACTACTCGATCCAGCGCGAGGGAAACCGCCTGCCTCTATTCTTCTATGTCGTCGACGGATACCTTCACCTGCGGTATCAGGGCGCGGCATATTGCGCGGGCCCCGACGAGATCCTGCTCGTCAACGGCAGTGTGCCGCATCACTATTATTGCAGCGAGGCCTGCCGCTTTCTCTTTTTTCATTACGGCGGCCCTCTTGCCGACGCCATGACCGACCGGCTGATCTCGCAAAACGGCGGCCCGCTCTTTCGCCTTTCCAACGCGCCGCAGATCTTTAAAGCCATTCATGAGCCCATCGTGCGGCTGTGCTATCAGGAACAGCTCTCCGATTTCGATCTCTCGATTCTCGTGTATACCGTTCTATGCCGCATCCAGTCCGCGCGGGACAGCGTCTCGCTCGCCGCGCCGGGGCACTCGGCGCTCGTGCTGCGCGCCGCCGAATATATGCGCCAGAATATCGAGCGCCCGCTCAGCCGCCGCGAAATCGCCGCCGCACTTCAGGTCAGTCCCGATTATCTCTCGCACCTCTTTTCCGAAGAAACCGGCTGCTCCCTGATCGAATACCACGCGCGTCTGCGCATTGACCACGCCAAATTCATCCTTTCAACGACGGACATCCGCATCGCGGAGTTGGCCGACCTGCTGGGCTACAGCTCGCCCGCCGCCTTTATCAACGCGTTCAAGGCGCGGCGCGGCATTTCGCCGCAAAAATATCGATCCCTCTACAACGCCCGATAGGCGTTTGTGCGCATAACCGCTGATAAGCAAAGCTCATCATTTTTTCTCTTTTTCGGCGAAGGCGCCGGGCCCTTTTCGCGCAAAAACAGACAATCCGGCTTGAAATTCTGCGCCAACGCTCGGAAATCAACCCTCTCTTTGCGATAAGCTGTCATTTTCGTTAAAAAGTCTGTTTACAAAACATTGTTTCTCAAGTAAAGTAGAGATGATAAAACAAGCTGCGCATAACGCGCGGCGACAGAAGAAAGCAAAGCGCCCACAAGCTTGTCGCAGCCGCAAAGCCCGGCATTATGCGTTGGTCCGTGCCTGAAAGCGCAGCGGCGCTCCTCCTCTTCGGGCCTGATCCCGGCCTGTTGAGGGTGAAGAGACGCTCCGCGAAGCGAACGGAAAGGGCCGGACCGCTCCCTGCCCGGCAACGGCGCCGGCGCTTTGTTTTCCGATCAAGCCCGCGATTGATTCGCGCGGGCACACACGGCCCCGGAGGAAATCACCCTTGAAGAAAATGCTCCGTTATCTGGACGGCTATAAAAAAGAGGCCGTCCTCGCGCCTCTCTTCAAAATGATTGAGGCGCTCTTCGATCTGCTTGTGCCGCTCGTCATGGCGGACATCATCAACACCGGCATCGCGCGCGGCGACACCGCCTACATCCTCGCGCGGTGCGGCCTGCTTGTCGCGCTGGGCGCGGCGGGCCTCGCGTTCAGCATCACGGCGCAATACTTCGCCGCCAAGGCCGCCGTCGGCTACGCCACTTCGCTGCGGCATGCGCTGTTTTCCCATATCCAGACGCTGAGCTTTTCCGAGCTGGACACGATCGGCGCGAGCACCCTGATTACCCGCATGACCAGCGACGTCAACCTCGTGCAGGGCGGCATCAATATGTTTCTGCGCCTGTTTCTGCGCAGCCCGTTCGTCGTTTTCGGCAGCGTCATCCTCGCGTTCACCATCGACCTGCGCGTAGCGACGGTTTTCGCGATCGCCGTGCCGCTGCTCGCCCTTGTCGTTTTCGCGCTCATGCGCCTCACAATGCCGCTTTATAAAAAGGTGCAGGGCAAGCTCGACCGCGTGCTCGGGCTCACGCGCGAAAATCTCTCGGGCGTCCGCGTCGTGCGCGCTTTCAACAAAGAGCAGAGCGAAACGGCTCAATTTGAGGCGGTCAACGCCGAATTGACCGGCTTGCAGCTGCATGTCGGCCATCTCTCGGCGCTGATGAATCCGCTCACCTTCGTCATCGTCAACCTCGCGATCGTCGCGATTCTTCAGACAGGCGCGGTGCGCGTCGACATAGGCGGCCTACAGCAGGGCGATGTGATCGCGCTCGTCAACTACATGAGCCAGATCCTGATCGAGCTCGTCAAGCTCGCCAACCTGATTGTGCAGGTGACCAAGGCGCTCGCGTGCGCGGGCCGTGTGCGGGCCGTGCTCGACACCCCGTCCGGCATGGTGTTCCCCTCGTCGGAGCCGGACGCGGCGGCGCAGGCGTCCGAAGACGCCGTCTGCTTCGACCACGTCTGCCTGACCTACGCGGGCGCGGGCGGCGAGGCGCTCAGCGACATCTCGTTTTGCGCGCGGCGCGGCGAGACTGTCGGCGTGATCGGCGGCACCGGCAGCGGCAAAACCTCGCTGGTCAATCTGATCCCGCGGTTTTACGACGCGTCCTCCGGCTCGGTGTCGGTGTTCGGCCGGCCCGTCGCCGAATACACCAAAGAGGCTTTGCGCGCCCAAATCGGGGTTGTTGCGCAAAAGGCGCAGCTCTTTCAGGGCAC
>CAZKRQ010000151.1:0-5548 GCA_964555125.1 uncultured Oscillospiraceae bacterium | reverse complement strand
GCGCGCCCCTGTCGGCATAGGCGCGCTCCATAACGGCGCGCTCGGCGGGATGGTCGAGCCAGTAATCTATCCTGGCGGCGAGATCGCCGCTGTCCCCGGCGCGGAACAGGCTGCGGCCGTCCAGGGCAAACTGCGGCGTTGCGGATTTCGGGCTGTCGGCGATCACCGGCACAAGCCCGCTCGCGAACGCCTCAATGCAGCTGATGGCCTCGATCTCGGCGTCGGCCGCGTGCACATAGAGGTCGCAGCGCGCCATCAGCTCGTGCAGCTCGCGCTCGGTGAAAAAGCCGAATACCGGCTCGACCGGCAGCGCCGCGGCCCGGCCGCGCAGAAATTTCTCGCGCGGGCCCTGCCCGGCGAGCACAAGCTGGATGCGGCCGGCGTATTTGGATTTTGCCACCGCGTCGATGAGCACGTCCTGCCTCTTCTCGACCGAATAACGCCCAACCATCAGGATCAGAAACCGCCCGCGAAGCTCCGGCGGCTTCTCCTTCCTGCAATAGCTGAACAGAGGGTCGATGCCGTTGGAGATCACGTGCAGCTCGGAGGTGTAGCCGTGCGCGACCAGCTGATCGGCGATAAAGCGGCTCGGGCAGTGGATATGGCCGAAGCGGTTGTAATAGTCGCGAAAATGATGGTATATCGCGTCGTTGACGCGGCGGGAATCGCCCATGCCGATGGTTGAGGTGATGTTTTCGGGCTGCACATGAAACGCCGCGGTGTGCGGCACGCCCATCTCTTCGGCGAGGCGCAGGCCGCGGTGACAGAGAAGAAACGGCATCATGAAATGCGCGACGTCGCACCATTCCATCGCGCTGCGCAGCGCCTCCTTGTCGGGCAGCGCGAACGCCATGCCCTGCTGTTCCACGATCCGCCGCGCGACAGGCGGCAGGCGCAGCGTTCGGACGCTGTATTTGTCCCGCTGCGGCGCGCCGGCCGCGACGACCCGCACCTCGTCGCCGAGCTGCCGCAGCGTTTTGGCAAAGCGCCGCGCGCTGATGGTTGTGCCGTTATTGGCGGCGTCAAATTGATCGATCACAAGAAGAACCTTCAATATCCTCACCTTTTCGCGCACACATTGCATTTTGCGCGCTTTTTTGATACTATATTGAACAGATTTCAGAAGGAGTGTTGATGAATGGCTGAGTCTATGATCACCAAACGAGCGCTTGCATCGGCGCTCAAGGAGCTGATGGTGTCGCGGCCCGTCGAGAAAATCAGCGTGGGCGATATTTGCGAGAAATGCGGCATGAACCGCAAGAGCTTTTATTACCACTTTCAGGACAAATACGACCTGGTCAACTGGATCTTCTATTCGGAGTTTTTACAGCGCGAACGGGATGCGCAATATGAGACGGCATGGGATTTTTTTGCGGATATCTGCGCCTATTTTTATGAAAACAGGCCCTTCTATCTCCGCGCCTTTGAGATCCAGGGTCAGAACTCCTTCTCGGACTACCTCGCCGAGGTGCTACACCCGCTCGCGTTCAGCTATTTGATGGAGGAATTTGAGGAGGACGAGGACAACCGCTATTACGCCGATTTCTTCACCGACGCGTTTCGCGTCTCGATCGAGCGCTGGCTGCGCGATTACGCGAGCCTGCCGCCGGACAAGATTGTCAGCCTGCTCAAAAAAGCGACCCGCGGCATCGCCCTGCGCCAGAGAGAGGCGCTGGACGGAGAAGAAGGGAAAAGCGCGGCCGTTGCCATTCGCTAGAGGCCCACGCAGGCGACGAGCTCGCGCAGCGAGCCGTTGAAGTGAAGCGGGCCCTGCTCCCCGGCCGCCGGCGTGCAGCAGGCGCTGCCGTCCGCGTGAACAAAGAGCGCGTGCGGTCTGGGCGATATGGCGCCGTCGACAAACTCGATGTCCGAGCGCAGCTCGCACACAAAATAGCCGCAGCTGTCGTTGGCGCGCAGCGATTGCGCATAGGCGCGCATTTTCTCGACGGTGGGGGCGCCCACGCCCGGCTTTGCACACAGAAACAGCGCGTCGCATTCGCTCTGCGCCGCAAAGGACGCGTACCGGCCGCCGATGATCTCATCGGCGGTTTGCTCGTTATAAGCGCTCCAAAGCCCCCACAGACACCGCGCGCCGCGCAGCGAGGCCGCGACCCGGCAGGCTTCGGGATCGTCGGGACAGATCAGATACAGCACGTTTCTGCTGTCCTGCAACGACTCCGCCCCGAGCAGGAGCGGGGCGCGGCAGAGCAGAAGAAAGGCGCAGTCCTGAAAATCGGAGAAGAGCGCGCGCAGCCCCGAGAGCTCGCCCCCGAAGCGCGCGGCGTCCAGGATATAGGTGTAGACGCCGAGCGACCTCCCCTCCTCGATGAGCCGGCGCTGCATCGAGAGGCCCTGCGCGCCGCTGGGGCACTCCATCGTGATGGTCCACGGCAGATAGTTGCCGGATTCCTCCTCATAGGCCGCGATCATCCTCGCGCCCTTGACGAGGCTGTTATAGCCGAAGTTGAGGCCGAAGGTCTTGAGCGCGCCCCGGTCGACCGAGACGGCGAGGCGGCGCGCAAAGGCGTAATAGCCGCTGCTCTCGTTTTTGAGGATCTGCTGCACCTTTTCAAAAAACCAGTGCTGACGCCCGGTTTTGGACATCAGATCCCCGAATTCGGCCAGCTTGCGCGCGCTGCGCCGGGTATCCTTCTGCAGGCCGGTGATCCAGCGGTCGGCGGCGGTTTCGATAAGCAAACGGGCAAGTTTCTCCTGCATGGCGGACCTCCCTAAGACAATCGCGGCGTGTGCACTCTTTTAGAGTAAAGAAACCGGCGCCGCCGCGCAAGGGACAAGTTCGCCCCAATGTCCCAAAATACCTCATTTTTTTCGGTTGTCGGAAATTAGGACAGGCAAGGCCCGGATGGCAAATGCTTCGGCGGGCCGGGCTGCGTATAATAAAACACAACAAAAACCCGACCGCGCGTCGGCACCCTGGGAGGTACGGTTCATGGATAAAAAATTCTCGGAAAAAATAAAAACCATGGGGATGAAGCAGGTTCTTTCCTATATCGATAAGGACCCGGATGAAAACATTCCCAAAGCGATCGCGTGGCTTGAAAAGAGCGGCGGCGTGGAAAGCCAGACCCGCGCGGTAAAGGAAGCCATCGCGGACAGGGACGGCAACTGGTACCGGCTGGTGAAGAGCCTGTGGACCGACATCGACGACGGCGTGCGCAAAAAGCTGTTTGAAAATTTTGTGATCAACGCCACGATGCTCGGCGGCGCACGCCAGAAAGAGGCGCGGGAAAAATACGGCTGCAACGTGCCCTGGGCGATTCTGATGGACCCGACCTCGGCCTGCAACCTGCACTGTACCGGCTGCTGGGCCGCCGAATACGGCAACAGGCTGAATATGTCGTATGAGGAGCTGGACAGCATCATTACGCAGGGAAAAGAGCTTGGCACGTTTATGTACATTTATTCGGGCGGCGAGCCTCTGGTGCGCAAGGCGGATATTATCCGGCTATGTGAAAAGCACAGCGACTGCGCGTTCCTCGCGTTCACCAACGCGACGCTGATCGACGAGGCGTTCGCCGACGAGATGCTGCGCGTGCAGAACTTTGTGCCCGCCATCAGCATTGAGGGCTTCGAGGCGGATACGGATTTCCGCCGCGGCGCGGGCACCTATCAGGCCGTCGTGCGCGCGATGGAGCTCCTGCGCAAAAAGAGGCTGCCGTTTGGGATCTCCTGCTGCTATACCAGCAAAAACGTGGATGTCATCGGCAGCGAGGCGTATTTTGACCAAATGATCGAGATGGGCGCGAAATTCGCGTGGTTTTTCACCTATATGCCGGTCGGCAAGGACGCCGCGCCCGAACTGATGGCGACGGCGGAGCAGCGCGCGCAGATGTATCATGCCATCCGCGCGTTCAGAAAGACCAAGCCGCTGTTTACGATGGATTTCTGGAACGACGGCGAATATGTGCAGGGCTGCATCGCGGGCGGGCGCTGCTATCTTCACATCAACGCCAACGGAGACATCGAGCCCTGCGCGTTTATTCACTATTCCGACTCCAATATCCGGGAAAAAACGCTGTTGCAGGCGTATCAGTCCCCGCTGTTTATGCAGTATCACGAGCATCAGCCGTTTAACGGCAACCATCTGCGCCCCTGCCCGCTGCTCGACAACCCGGGCGCGCTGACAGCCATGGTCGAGGCGTCGGGCGCGAAATCGACCGATATGCAAAACCCGGAGGATGTGCGGGAGCTGTCCGAGAAATGCCGCAATGCCGCCGAGCGCTGGGCGCCCGTCGCGGAGGAGCTGTGGAGCTGCTCGCACGGCTGCAACGCCTGCTCCGGCTGCTCCGGCACGCACTGAAAAGCCTTTCGCAGACGGAGCCAAACAGGCGAGAGGGATTCCACGTGGCATAAAGGGAATATAGTATAGGGCAAGGGGCCGCCATATGGAAAGCGATGGCGGCCCCTGAAAAATAGCGGGATCGACCTGAAAGCCCGGGCCCCGCAAAGGTTTGATCTTCCGTGCGCAGATGGGCGGTGATCCCTTTTTTCGGGGCCCGTGAAGAGTCTGGTCAAGACCCTCCATCATGGTGGCGGAGGGACGGTCATGACCCTCGGCAAAGCAGGGGGCTTGCGTTAGCCCTATAAGGGCTTCTGCCGGCAAGCCTCTTAAGAGCCACTGAATATTCCGCCTTTTGCACCGCTTGCACGGCAGCCCGTAAACGAGCAAGCTCTTTTACACCGACAGCTTTTTTCGTCTGTAAAGCTCCCATTCGCTTCTCGCTTTACCCGATACTTGCAGCTAAAGCTTTTTTACAATCCCCAGCACAGCTGGGGATTGTATTTGCGCTAAAGCCAGATGGGTCCGCGAAGCGGAAACCGCGCCGCGCAAAAGGCGCCGAGGCAGGGCCGAAGGGCGCGGAAGTCGCGCTTGTTGCGTTCGATCGGGGGGCTGCTTTTTAAGGATAGGGCGCGAGCGGACGCTTTGCCCTGTTCATGTTTGCTGCACGCCTTTTTGGGAAGCAGGACTGAAGGCGGCTGAAATCGTGCGCGACACACCGCGCATTCTACAGCTCCGAGATTGCTTTTCACAGCGAGAACGGATGCCTCATATCCGCCGGAAAACGGACAGACTGCTCTTTTGTGATGATCTTTCCAAACCTGCAAAGAAGCGCCTTCCCGACGGAGGGGAAAGCAGGCGCGCCAAGCAAGAATGTGCGCTCGCTTCGCCCGCCCACTGCGGCCGGCATCGCGCGGCCGCGCCGCAGAGCAAAGCAAAGAGAAAAAATGGGAAGAAACAGGCACTCACAGCGCGCCGGGGTTCGAGCCTCTCCGCAAGCCGAAATTCCCGTTTTACCGGGCCGCCGCTTTCTTATGCCAACGGCGTCGAAAATAAAGGGAGTGTCCCAAAAAGAGATTTTGGTGTGAAAAATAAAAGACATGAGAAAGCAAATAGAAGAGGCATGGAAAAAGTGCCCGAGATGTGGAAAAACAGAAAACCAGATCAAGGCAAGATATAATGGGTCGGGGACACAACGCTGCATATGTAAGGAGTGCGGCACACGATATACAATAAGTCCGAAAAAGC
>CAZKRQ010000150.1:0-5551 GCA_964555125.1 uncultured Oscillospiraceae bacterium | reverse complement strand
CGCAGTTGGCGAGCACCTTCGGGTGCACCATGCCGCAGCCGAGGATCTCGATGAAGCCCTCGCCCTTGCAGAGCCGGCAACCCTCGCCGTGGCACATAAAGCAGGTCGCGTCCATCTCGGCGGAGGGCTCGGTGAAGGGGAAGTGATGCGGGCGGAAGCGCACCTGGCAATCCTCGCCGTACAGCTTTTTGGCGAAGACCTCGAGGGTGCCCTTGAGGTCGGACATCGTGATGCCCTTGTCGACGACGAGCCCCTCGATCTGATGGAAGATCGGGGAATGGGTCGCGTCGACGGCGTCGGAGCGATAGACCCGGCCGGGCACGATGATGCGGATGGGGGGCTTTTGCGCCATCATGACCCGCACCTGGCAGGGCGAGGTCTGGGTGCGCAGCACGATGTTGTCGTCGATATAAAAGGTGTCCTGCGTGTCCCGCGCGGGGTGCCCCTTGGGGATATTGAGCAGCTCAAAGTTGTTGTGGTCGTATTCGACCTCGGGCCCCTCGGCGACGTCGAAGCCGATGCCGAGAAAGATCTCCTTGATCTCGTCGAGCACGAGCTGCAGCGGGTGGCGGCGGCCGAGAGCCGGTTCCACGCCGGGCAGCGTGACGTCGATGCGCTCGAGCTCGAGCTTTTTCTGCATGGCGAGATCGCCGAGCTCCCTGGCGCGCCGCGCGATGTGCTCCTCGATCGAGGCGCGCACCTCGTTGGCGAGCTGCCCCATCGCGGGGCGCTCCTCGGCCGAGAGGGAGCCCATCTGCTTGAGGATCGCGGTCAGCTCGCCCTTTTTGCCCAAAAAGCGAACGCGCAGCTCCTCGACGGCCTGGGGCTGTTCCGCAGCGCGCAGCAGCTGCTCCGCGCTGGCCTTGATTTTTTCCAGTTGTTCCTTCATCTTTCCACCTCGTTGTTTGTGAATGCAAGGTTTTGCTCGGGGAAAAAGAAAAGCTCCGTCCCCGAAAAAAAGGGACGAAGCGATTGCTCCGCGGTACCACCCAACTTCCGCCCTCGAGAGAGCGGCGCTTGCGCTTCGTTTAACGGAGAAGACCCGTCCGCACCTACCGGCCGGATTGCCCGGCGTTGAGCGCGGCCGCTCATGGGTGAAATTCACGCCCTTTGCCAATGTTCCCCTTTTCCCGCTCTCAGCCGGCGGCGGGAAATCTCTGGTGCGGGAGGGAGGCGCTACTGTGCCCGATCATCGCGTTTACACGCTCAATATATTACCACTTTCTGCGCAAGGTTGCAAGTGCTTTTTTGAAACCGTATAATAGGAACAGCGCACCGCAGGCCGCGTCCGCGTGTTTGGCGCGGCCTGCGGCGCAGAACAAATGAAGCCGGAGAGCGGGCTTATGATTTACGGAATCGGCAACGACGCGGTCGAGATCGGCCGCATACGGGATAAAATGGAAAACGAGCGGTTTATGGCCTTTGTGTACACGCGGGCGGAGAGAGAGGCGTTCGGCGGGAACGCGCAGAAGCTCGCGGGCTGCTTCGCGGCGAAGGAGGCGCTTTCCAAAGCGCTGGGCACCGGCGTGCGGGGCTTTTCCCTCGACGAGGTCTCGGTCCTGCGGGACGAGCTGGGCAAGCCGTATTTTCTCTTTGAGGGCAGCATCGCGCGCATTGTCCGCGAGCTGGCGGTGACGCCGTTTGTCGCGCTGACCAACACGAAGGAGCTCGCGATCGCGAACGTCATACTCGAAAAGAGGATCTGGCCATGAGAATTGTAACGAGCGAGGAGCAGCGGGCGGTCGAGGCCGCCTCGGTCGAGGCGGGCACGCCGCTGCTGCACTTGATGGAGGAAGCGGGTCGGGCGCTGTTTGCGCGGGTCGAGAGCGAGCACAAGCGGCTGCGGGGGGTGCCCTGCGCGGTGTTGTGCGGCCGGGGCGGCAACGGCGGCGACGGCTTTGTCGCCGCGCGCTGCCTTCACGAGCGGGGGGCCGACGTCGCGGTGCTGCTCTGCTGCGGGGAGCCGCAGGGCGGCGACGCAAAGCGGATGTTCGACCGGCTGGACGGCGCTGTGACGGTCGTCGACGCCCAGACGCGGCGGGAGGAGGCGCTTGCCCTCGTGGGAAAGGCCGCCGTGATTGTGGACGCGGTGTTCGGCATCGGCTTTCACGGCGCGCTGCCCGAGACGGCCGCGGCGCTGTTCGACGCGGCGAACGCCAACGAGACGGCGCGGCGGTTTTCGGCGGATCTGCCCAGCGGCGTGGAGGCGGACGAGGGAAACGTCGCCGGGCATACCTTCCGCGCCGACGTGACCCTCGCGTTTGTCGGGCTCAAGCCCGCGCACCTGCTGCGACGCGCGGCGGCGTATGTGGGCGACGTCGAGTGCCCGCCGGTCGGCGTGCCCGCGCAGGCGTATGACGCGGTCGAGGCGAAGACCTGGGCCCTCACCGAGCAGATCGCCCGCCGCGCCCTGCCCGCGCGGGACCCGCTCTCTCATAAGGGAAGCAACGGGCGGCTCTGCGTCGTCGCGGGCAGCGAGCGCTATCGCGGCGCGGCGCTGCTCTGCACGGCGGGGGCGCTCGCGGGCGGCGCGGGCCTTGTGACCCTCGCCTCCTGCGGGGAGGTGCTTGCGGCCGCCGCAATCCGCGCCCCGGAGGTGATCCTCGCCGACGTGCGCACCGATCTGCGCTTTTTCACCGATAGCCTCGCCGCGGCCGACGCGGTGGCGGCGGGCTGCGGCATGACGCGCGGCAACGGCGCGCGGGATCTGCTCGACAAGGTCTTCGCATATGCGCGCGGCGTTCTCGTCGTCGATGCGGACGGCATAAATCTCCTGTCCGAGGACATAAAATTATTGGGACAGCGCAAAGCGCCCTGTATCCTCACCCCCCATCTTGGGGAGTTTGCCCGTCTGGTCGGCCGCAGCGTCGAAGAGGTCGCGGGCGAGCGGGTCGGATTGGCGCGGGCATTTGCTCGCGAGCATGGCGTGACCCTGGTGCTCAAAAGCGAAAACACCGTGATCGCGGGTCCGGGCGGGGAACTGTTTGTCAACCTGCTGGGCAACGACGGGCTCGCGAAGGGCGGCAGCGGCGACCTGCTCTGCGGCCTGATCGCGTCGATTGCGGCCGGCGGAGCACCCCCGCTTGCGGCGGCGCTCGCGGGAGTCTGGCTGCATTCCCGCGCGGCGATGCTCGCGGCCGAGAGCGGCGTCAATACCCGCGCGATGACGGCGAGCGCCGTTGCCGGGTATCTTTCGCAGGCGATGAACGAGCTGGACGAGGGGCGCGATTAGCCTCTTGCAGGCCCGCGCTTTGCGCGCTGTCGCAATCCTGTGATTTCGAGGTGCGGCGCTCATGGGCGACAAAAAGTGGATCAGACGATGTGTGGCGGCGGTTTGGCTGGCGGTGCTCGCTTTGACGGGCTGTGCGGCGCAGACCGATTCGGTGGAGACCGATTACGGGGTTTTCGACCGGCCGTTTGTGATGACGGCGGCCTATACGGCGGGGAACCTGTCGGGAGAGCTCGTCTATCGCGAAAACGCGCCCGAGAATTTTTCGCTCGAATATCTCTCGCCCGACACGGTCGCGGCGCTGAAGCTGACCAACGCGCAGGGCACCGTGACGGCGGAATTTCTGGAGATCGTGACGCAGACGCAGTTTTCGCAGCTCAACCCCGATCACCCGCTTGTGGCCGTCAGCGGCTGTATTGCGCGGTTTCGCGCCGAGAGGCCCGAGCCCCGCGCGGGCGAGAACGGGCGGCGGGAGTATACCCTTTCGGACGGCTGCGTCGTTGTGCTCGCGAACGGGGTGCCGGTTCAGCTCAGGATGCCCGCGCAGGAGCTTGCGCTTGAGATCACGGGCTTTGATGTTTAAGCTGCGCATCGAGCGGCAATACTATCACTGCCGAATAAAACGGACGGAGTGATGGTATGAACGAAATCAAGCGCGGCGAAGTTTTTTATGCGGATCTGAGCCCTGTGGTCGGCTCGGAGCAGGGCGGCGTGCGGCCGGTTCTCATTGTGCAGAACAACGTCGGCAACAAATACAGCCCGACGGTGATCGCGGCGGCGATCACGAGCAAAACAGGCAAGAACGCCTTGCCGACCCATATCGCGCTCGGCGCGCAGAGCTGCGGCCTGCAGCGGGACAGCATTGTTTTGCTTGAGCAGGTGAGAACCCTCGATAAGCGGCGGCTGCGGGAAAAGATGGGCACGGTGGACGCCAGCTCCATGAAGCGGGTGGACGAGGCGCTGCAAATCAGCTTCGGCCTGAACGCTACTTAAAAGCCGGGGCCGCTCGATCCGTGCGGCTTCGTGGAAAAGCGGCCGTTCATGGCGAAAAAGCCGCGCCGAAGGAGAAAAAAGAAAAGCGGAGGCGAAGCCTCCGCTTTTTTGCCGCGCCGGTTTGTGTTATGATGGAGAAAAAGGAGGTCGCATCATGACGCGTTATGCCGACTATGAATGCCCGTTCGGTTTTTTGCGCATAGGCTGCACCGACGGGGCGGTTGTCTCGATCGAGCGGGTCGAAACGGGGGAAAAAGAGGAGAAAACGGCGCTTTCGGAATACGCTTACGGCGAGCTGCGCGCATATTTTGACGGAACACGCAGCCGCTTTACCTTTCCCATCGCGCCGGAGGGCACGCCGTTTCAGCAGGAGGTCTGGTCGGCGCTGCGCGCCATTCCCTACGGCGAGACGCGCACCTATGGGCAGGTCGCGGCCGCCGTCGGCCGGCCCAGAGCGGCCCGCGCGGTCGGGATGGCCAACCACTGCAACCCGCTGCTCATCGTCACGCCCTGTCACCGGGTCGTCGGCGCGAACGGCGCGCTGACCGGGTTCGCGGCCGGGCTGGATATGAAGCGCGCTCTGCTCGCGCTCGAGCAGAGGAACCGGGAGGCGCTCAGTGCCCCATAAAATAGCGCACGCTGGCGAAGACGGCCATCGCCAGCGTGACGGCGGCCATCACGAGATCAAAGGTCTGCCTGGCCCTGAGATAGCAATAGAGCCGACCGGCGAAGACCGAAAAGCACACCGTCGCGCTCAGATCCATAAACGGCTGGCCGTGCGCGTTGCGATAAAACGCGAAGGCGGCCGCGCTCAAAACCAGCGCAAGATAGGTCCAGCGCATGGACTTATCCCGGATCTGCTTCTCCATCTCGTCGTTTTTCTCGTTGCGGCTCATTTCCAGAATTTCTTCCTTTTTCATGGGGTTACCTCCAAATTGTTTGACAAGTTTTCTTAGCAACAGTATAGCAATGCCAAGTTTAATTGTCAATATAAAGATCGAAAAAATTTTTGAGAGGCGTCGCGCCGAAAGGCGGAGATGCCCGGAGAACCTGAAACGCAGGGCAGACCTTCATCGGGTCGCCCTGCGTTTTCTGACAGGCGCTTTTGAGATTTTATGCCGGACCTCCCTGTTTTGGCGGCGGGAGCCGTGCTTTGCCGTCTCCTGAACCGGCCGCGGCAGCGCACCGTCCGGCGGAAAAATGCCAGAGGGGCGCGGCTTCAGGCCGTGGCAGCCGAAAGGCAGCGCCGCACGATGTTCTCCATCTCCTTATAATAATACTGCATCTGCATACAGAGCATGAGCTGCACCCGCGCGCGATAGAGGTTCT
>CAZKRQ010000149.1:3908-5556 GCA_964555125.1 uncultured Oscillospiraceae bacterium | reverse complement strand
CCCGAACAGGGGAAACGGAGCCAAGCGGACTTTGCGACGACGAGCGACGACGAGCCGCCCTACTTCGCAGGCCCGGCGGACGCCTCGCCCCCCCTGACCCTGCCCTGCTTTGTTCCCTGCGCCGTTTTTTACGCAGGCCATCGCGACCCAAACAGCCAAATTGCGATGGCCGCGCGAACAGCCAGCCCAATCACCAGGCCAACCACACTGGCGACGACCATCATCCGGCCGGCGCGCAGAATATCCTCCGGCTCGATTTGCCGCGCGGCGTCCCCGATATACGGTTTTTCCATCCGCCTGCCAAAATAGCAGGCCGGGCCCGCCAATCGGATGCCCAGCGAGCCGGCGCAGGCGGATTCTGTCTGAGCGGAATTGGGGCTGGCATGGTTGCGGCGGTCCCGCCGCCAGATTTTCCAGGCGTTTTTCAGGCTGCCGCCCGCCAGCGGGCAGGACACAATCCACAGCAGCGCCGCAATCCGGGATGGCAGATAATTCGCCGCGTCGTCCAGCCTGGCGGCGGCCCGGCCAAAATGCAGATATCGCTCGTTTTTATATCCCACCATGCTGTCCATGGTATTGATCGCCTTATAGGCCAGGGCCAGCGGCGCGCCGCCGATAAGCATATACAGCATGGGCGCCAGCACGCCGTCGGAGAAGTTTTCCGCCACGGTTTCCACCGTCGCTTTGACGACGCCCTCCTGCGAAAGCCGGCCGGTGTCCCGGCCCACGATGCGGGCCACGGCTCTGCGCCCGGCCTCCAGCCCCTCCTTTTTCAGGCAGCGGTACACGTTGCGGCTCTCCCTGACAAGGCACCGCATGGACAGCGCCTGCCAGCACCAGAGAATTTGCAATGCCAGCCCCAGCAACGGATGAATCCGCCAGAACAGCCAGCACAGACCGCCGCTGACGAGAAGCGTCCCCGCCGGCAGAACCGCGGCCAGGATCAGGCCGGCGGCGCGCTCTTTGCCGGGCTCGGGGGGCAGACATCGCCGCAGCCATGTCTCCAGCCGGGAAATGGCCTTTCCCATCCACACCACCGGGTGGGGCATCTTTTCCGGGTCGCCCAGCAGGCAATCCAGCACAAAGCCGCACAGAACCGCCGTCCAGATCACGCTTCCTTCCTGCCTTCCTCTGCGCCTTGCCCGTCCTTTTCGCGGATATACTGCACCTCTCCCGTCAGCTGTAAGGTGTGGTCCGCGTGCCAGATATCCGCGTCGGCCTCCAGCACATAGCCGCCCGCGTTGGGGCCGCACCAGTGGTAGTAGTCGTGGCGGGGCAGACCGTACCGCTCCATAATGGCCATCTGACTGCCGCCGTGGGCCATGATGACCAGCATCTCCTCCCCGCTTTCCAACGCCTCCTCCACCAGCGAGGCAAAGGCGTCGCAGGTGCGGTCACAGAACTCCGCCTTCCGCTCCCCGCCGGGGCAGCGGCCCTCACAGTTTTCGCCCACCCACGCGATATATTCAGGGTCGCGCTCCATCTCGATATAATTCCTTCCCTGAAAAATGCCGAAGCACATTTCCCGAAAATCCTCCACGACCACCTGCTCCGCCTCGGGGAACAAAATATCCACTGTGCTGCGGGCGCGAATCAGAGGCGAAACGTAGACTTTTTTCGGGAATATGTCCGCCTGCCGCAGCTGAGC
>CAZKRQ010000149.1:0-3898 GCA_964555125.1 uncultured Oscillospiraceae bacterium | reverse complement strand
TCCTCCGAAAGGGGTATATCCCGGGTTCCCTGATACCGCTTTTCCACATTATAAACGGTCTGCCCATGGCGCAACAGATAGATTTTCACAGTGTCTTCTCCCCCTTTAAGACGGCGGGAATCCCGCAGAATACCCGAATGACGGTGTCGGCTCTTTTTGCCAGCAGGCAGGCGAGCCGCCCCGCGGCTTCCCGGGCCGCGCGCTCTCCGGCGGCGACGGGCACGATACCGCCCCCCACCTCTGTGGCGATCACCACCTGTTTTTTGCAAAGCTCCTGCGCCAGCCGCTCCAGATCCTCGCAGCCGGCGGCCAGCTCCTGCACATCCCACACGGCGTTTTGGGCCAAAGCCTCCTCGCTCCAGTGCATCCATTCCCGCACAAATGCTTTTTTCCCGCTGTAGAGCGGCCCTGTCACGAAAACCATTCCATTCCCTCCAACAGCTGCGCCGCGGCCAACGCGCCCAGCATCCAGAGCTCCGCCCGCTGCAAAAACCATCCGGCCAGGTCGCCGGTGGTCCCGCCAAACTGCTTTAGAGCCACCCGATAATACCGCCACAGAAGCCAGCCCGCCGCCAGCACCATCGCGCCGCCGGCCCATCCGCCGACCGCGACCAGACCGGCCGCCAGCAGCACCGAAGCCGCCGCCAGCGCGCCCCGCACCTTCCTTTTATCCGCAGCCGCGGCAAAGGCATGGGCCAGGCCGGTATTTTTGGCAAGGGGAAACGCCGCGTTGGCAAACCCGGAAAGGCAGCGCTCCAGCACAAAGGCGAGGCCCATGCACCACAGCGCCCGGTCATCCCACCTTACAGACGCGCAGAGCGAAAAATACACAGCAAACCATGTGCACAGCCGGATCACGGCAAAAGCGCCGCACCGGGGGTCCTTGAGGATCTCCCTCTTTTTCTCCGGGGAGCCGTTGCTCGCCAGCGCGTCGCTGGTATCGGCATAGCCGTCCAGGTGAATCCCCCCCGTCACCAGCACGGGGATCGCGCACAGCCCGCCTGCCCGCAACAGCGCGGAGCCCCCCACATAGCCCATCAGCGCGACCCAGCCCCACCAGAGGAGGCCGCACACCGCCCCGATCAGGGGAAAGGCGCACAGGGTATACCGCATGTTTTTTTCCGTCCACACCGGCTGGGGGCAGGGGATGGCGGAAAACATGGCAAAAGCCACCGCAATCGTCTGAAAAAAGATCATGTCGTCCTCTCCGTTCCCTTATGGCACACGGGAATTCCGCACACCACCTCATACACGGCGTCCGCTTCCCCGGCCAGCATCCGATTTACCCGGGCCATCGCCCGCAGATACCGCAGGGTGTCCCCCTCGTACTCGCGGCCGCCGCCGCACACCTCGTTGGAAACGATCACCAGCTCTTCACACTGGCTGCGCAGGCTCCGAACTCCCCGGTGGATGGACTCCACAACATCCTTGCGGAAGCCGTCCGGGTCAAACAGCTCGTTGGCGACCAGATTACTCATGCATTCCAGAAGTGCCACCCCTTTTTTCGGGAGCGCGAGCCGTTCCAGATCCACAAAGCATTCCACCGTTTCAAACCGTTTTTTCGCCCGCATTTCCCGATGTCGGCAAATACGCGCCCGGCACTCGCCGTCGGCGGGCCGCATGGTCGCGATATAATAGCGGGGCCGGTCTCCGGCGGCCAGCACCAGCCCTTCGGCAAACTCGCTTTTCCCGGAGGCCGCGCCCCCGATCACCAGCGCCGTCATCACGCCTCACCATAGGGCACATAGTGCTCGATGCCGCCCTGCGCAAAGGTATAGCTTTCCTGATATACCGCGCAGGTCATATCCAGAAGAGGCATGGCGGCCACGGCGCCGGTGCCCTCTCCGAGCCGCATTCCGGCGGTGATGAGGGGCCGGCGGTGCAGCGCCTCGAGCACCATATGGCCCGCGGGCTCTGCGGAAACATGGCTGGCAAAAACGGCCTTTTCCGCCCTGGGGCAGACCCGCACGGCGCACAGGGCCGCGACGGTGCTGATAAAGCCGTCGGCCAACACCGGTATTTTGTAAACGGCGCCGCCCAAAAACACCCCGCACATCCCGGCGATGTCAAAGCCGCCCACCTTGGAAATGACGTCCAGCGGATCGTCGGGGTCGGGCCGGTTTCGGGAGAGGGCCTGCTCGATAGCGCGGATTTTCCGCTGCAATCCCTCCTGCGAAAGCCCCGCGCCCCGGCCCGTCATCTCGGCCGCCTCCTTGGAGAGAAGCGCACAGGCGACCGCGCTGGAGGTCGTAGTGTTGCCGATGCCCATCTCCCCGGTGGCCAGCAGCCGCACGCCCTGCTCCTTCTGTTCCCTCACCAGGTCGATGCCGGTGAGCACGGCCTGCGCCGCCTGGGCCCGGGTCATGGCGGGCCCCTGGGAAATGTCGCCGGTGGCGTTGGCGATGTGGCGGTTCAGCACGCCTTCGGTGGGCGGAAAGTCCAGCACGCCCATATCCACCGGCACCACCTCGCAGTGGGCGACCGCGGCCATCCGGCACACGGAGGTGCGCCTCATGGCCAGGTTCTCGGCGACAATCGCGGTGACATTGCTGTCCGACTGGGTCACCCCCTGGGCGACCACGCCGTTGTCGGCGCACAGCACCAGCACGGCCCGGGGCGACAGGTTGATCCGGGCGCTGCCTGTGAGAGCGGCGATATTCTCGATCGCGGTCTCCAGCAGCCCGAGGCTGCCCAGCGGCTTGGCGCAGTCGTTCCATTTTTTGTGCGCCGCCTCCCGGGCCCTTTCGTCCGGCGGCGTGACGGTTTGCAGCAGCTGCTGCAATTTCTGTTCATACTCTTCCATTCTGTTTTCCTCTCCCTTTTCCCGCGGTGCTCGCGGGAAATTGCGGCGTATGTCGATCGCTTCGCGCCGTTTGCCTTTACTGCGCAAAAGCAGCTCTGCGGCTGTCTCAGGGGCTGCGAAAAGGCCCTTCCCCGCCCGGTTTTGCGCCTCTCCCGAAAGCACTCCCGGGTCGGATTCCCGGCGTCACGGGCAGGCCCTTTGGCCTCTCGCTCATCCCCCGTTGCCGTACTGGGCGGCGGCCTCCACAAACCGCTCCCCCCATTGGGGATTCCCCCAGAAATACAGGTGCGGAAAGGCGGCGTACAGCGTCTTCTCCCCAAAGCCGCACCGCCAGCTTCTTCCCGAAACCGGCTTTTCCGCCAAAAAGTCCTCCCCGTTTTCGGTGGAATCCCAATAGTGGAACTCATGCGCCGGGAGCTGCTCCCCCTCGGCAAACAGCAGGCTTTCCTTTTGGGCCGTCAGCCGGGCATAGCCGAACCGCACCAGCCTTTCCCCTTTGAGCCCGTCTCCGGCAAGCGCCCCCGCCATGGGATAAGCGGCCCCGATCCCGTCCTGAAGGCTGCGGCCCAGATAGAGAAACCCGCCGCACTCCGCCACCGTGGGCAGACCGCTTTGAACGGCCCGCCGCACGGATTCGCGCATGGCTTTATTTTGGGAAAGCTGCCGGGCATACAGCTCCGGGTAGCCGCCGGGCAGATATAGCCCGCCGATGTTCTCGGGCAGTCCGGCGTCGCGCAGAGGGCTGAATTCCACAAGCGCCGCCCCGGCCTCCCGAAATGCCTCCAGCGTCTCCGCGTAGGTAAAGCAGAAGGCCTCGTCGCGGGCCACCGCGATCCGGGCCTTTACGGGAGCCCTCGCCTGCGGCGGGGGGATTTCCCTTTCCCTGCCCGCAAACAGCCGCAGCAGGCGCTCCATATCGGCGGTTTCTTCCAGCTTTTGGGCCAGGCAGTCGATGCGCTGCTGCAAGCCCTCAATCTCCCCGGCGGTATAAAGTCCCAAATGTCGGCTTTCAAAAGCGGCCTCCTGCATGTGGGGGAGATACCCCAGCACCGGCAGGCCGGCTTTTTCCTCCAGCATGGTGAGGCCGGGGCGGAG
>CAZKRQ010000148.1:0-5569 GCA_964555125.1 uncultured Oscillospiraceae bacterium | reverse complement strand
AATTGCAAATAAATTTTGTAAGGAGACTCTCTTATGGATAGAAAGGCCGCACTTGTGACCGGCTCGAGCCACGGAATCGGCCGCGCGGTCGCGCTGGAGCTGGCCCGAAACGGCTTCGATGTCGGCGTCACCTGCCGCACCAACCGGGAGGCGGCGCGCGCTCTCTGCGACGAGGCGCAGTCTCTGGGGGTGCGCGCCGCGCTGCTGCCGGTTGACCTAACCTCTCTGGAGGAGATCGAGCGGATGTTCGACGAATTCATGGGCGCCTTCGGCCGCATCGACCTTCTGGTCAACAACGCGGGCGTCGGCGCCGCCGCCCCGCTGCTCGAGACGACACCCGAGCTCTTTGACCGCCTCACACTGACCGATTGGCGCGCCTGTGTGTTTTGCACCCAGCGCGCGGCGAAGGAAATGATCGCCAAAAAGACGCGGGGGCTCATCATCAACATGGGCTCCAACCAGGCGGAGGGCTGTTGGCCCAACTGCTCGGTCTATGCCGCAACCAAGGCCGCGGTCGTCAAATTCACAAAAAACACCGCGATGGAGCTCGCCGACTACGGCATCCGCGCGCTCTGCATCAATCCCGGCTATGTCAACACGGGCTGGCCGGAGGATCACCCCCTGATGGAGGCCGCGCAGCGCATCCCGCTCGGCCGTTTCGCGTCGCCCGAGGAGGTCGCCGATCTTGTCGCCTTCCTCGCCTCCGACAAGGCCTCCTATTTTACCGGGGCGGTTTTCTCTCTGGACGGCGGCGCGCTGCTTCCCTGCGTGCCGGAAAACAAATTCACGGGCGGGAGTCTCATCCAGTCCGACAAGCGCTATCAATGAGCGGCGCAGCGCCGGCGCTGCCGGAACTCTATAAAAAACGCGCCGTCGAGCTGGCCGCCGCGTTGATTCGCTGCAAAAGCGTCAACCCGCCGGGCGGCGAACGCGAAGCGGCGCAACAGCTCGCCGCGCCGCTGCGGCAGGCCGGGTTCACCGTCACGCTGGATGAATTCGCGCCCTGCCGCTGTAACCTGAGCGCGACCTGTGGCGACACGGAAAACATCGGGCTGATTTTGCAGGGCCATCTCGATGTGGTCCCCGCCGGGGCGGGCTGGCGCAGCGACCCGTTTGTCCCCTTGATCGAGGAGGGGCGGCTGTTCGGCCGCGGAAGCAGCGACATGAAGGGCGGCGTTGCGGCGATGACCGCGGCCGCGATTGCCTTTGCGGAATCCTTCTCCTGCGGTAAAAAGGGATTACAGCTGCTTTTTGTCGCCGACGAAGAGCACGCGAACGCGGGTATAAAGCGTTTTCTCGAGGCCGGGCCGCCGCGGGCCGAAGCAGCTATCATCGGCGAACCGACCGGCTTGCAGCCGCAGCTCGGCAACAAGGGCTACGCCTCTTTCTTTGTCAGGACCACCGGCCGCTCCTGTCACGCGAGCCGCCCGGAGCAGGGCGTCAACGCGATTTATAAGATGGCGCGCGCCGTGCTGCTGCTCGAGCAATACGCGTCCGAGGTCGCGCGGCATATCGACCCGCACCTCGGCGGCGCGGCGCTCTCGGTCGGCACCGTTCACGGCGGCGACAAGATCAACACCGTGCCCGATCTCTGCGTCTGCGAGGTTGAGCGCCGGGTATTGCCGGGCGAGACCGCCGCGGGGCTTTTGAGCGAGCTCCAATCCCTGCTGGACGGTCTGGCGGAGGTTGCGCCCCGCGGAAATTTCCTGCCCGCAAGTCTCCTCTCCCCCACCGACCCGCTTGTATCCGACGCCCGCGAGGTGACAGCCGCCGTTTGCGGGCGCGACCCCGGCGCCGGCATCTTCACGGCGGGAACAGAGGCCGCCTATTTTTCACAGCAGGGTATACCGACCCTCATTCTCGGCCCGGGCCGTCTCGAGCAGGCGCACACGGTGGATGAATTCGCGTCGGTCTCTGAGATTGAGCAGTGCGCCGACATTTATTTCCGGCTGCTCTGCCAGCGGTTGCGATAGCCAATTTCCAGCTTGAAGGCGCGGCAAATGATGAAAGAAAAATATACAATCTGTAAAAAATTTAATTCTTTCGGCTGTCATAATCAGTGTTACGGTATTTATTTTTTACAAATTAGATATTGTAGCTGAATTTAACTTTTTTTATATCACAGGGTTTATGACAGGCTGAACTCTATGGCAAATTATCAAGCTGTCTATTGAAAATTAAGAAGCATAAATAAATCCCGGTTTATTCTGGCCGGCGAAGCCGGTCTATCTGATAAAAGGAGTATGCATCATGTCCAATGTAGAAAAACGACTTCTCGAAAACGGGATCACACTTCCCGACTGCCCGGTTCCTGTGGCGAGCTATGTGCCCGCGCGCGTTGAGGGCAACACCGTCTACGCTTCGGGCCAAACCGCCTGGGTCGACGGCGTCCTGCGGCATGTCGGCAAGGTCGGCGCGGAAATCTCCCTTGAAGAGGGGTACGAATCCGCGAAGCTCGCCGCGATCCGCTGCATCAGCGAGCTGCGTTCGGTGGCCGACCTCGATAAGCTCAAAATCGTCAAGGTCAACGGCTATGTCAACTGCACGCCGGACTATACGGCGCAGCCCAAGGTCGTCAACGGCGCGTCGGATCTGTTCGTGCTCGCTTTCGGCGAAAACGGAAAACACGCGCGCGCGGCCATCGGCGTCGGCTCCCTGCCCGACGGGGCGTCGGTCGAGGTCGAGTGTGTCGCCGTGATGATGGATTGACGCCTATGAGCTATCAACTGGTCTGCCGCGGCTGCCACGCCGTTCTCGACGAAGATCACGACCGCTGCCCCCAATGCGGCGGCGTGCTCGACTGCGTTTTCGATCTCTCCGACCAAGGCCGTTTTCGCGGCCTGCTGCAAAACGCCCGGCACTTCTGGGACTACCGCGCGCTGCTGCCGGTGCGCGGCGATTCCGTCGTCTCGCTCGGCGAGGGCTCGACGCCGCTGGTCTGCGCGCCGCGCCTGGCCGAGCGCCTCGGGGTGGGCCGGCTCTATGTGAAAAACGAGGGCCAAAACCCCACCGGGACTTTCAAAGACCGCTGCCTGAGCGTCGGCTATACAAAGGCGAAGGAGATGCGCGCCCCCGCGACCGTCATCGGCTCGGCGGGCAATGCGGGCGCGGCCGCCGCGGCGTATGCCGCCGCCGCGCAAATCCCCTGCTTTGTGATGGTGCCCGCCGCGACCGCGATGGAGCGCGTCGTTCAAACACTGATGTACGGGGCGCAGCTCATCAAAATTCGCGGCAACGTAAGCGACTGCATCGAGCTGCTCGGCCAGGTCTGCGCCGCGCGCGGATGGCACAACATGACCACCGCCCACACCTGCAACCCATTTCAGGCCGAGGGCGCGAAGACCATCGCCTATGAGCTGGCGAAGCAGCTCGACTGGCGGATGCCCGATTGGATCCTTGTTCCCATCGGCGGCGGCGGAATTCTTTCCGGCATCTATAAGGGCTGCCGCGACCTGCTCGCGCTCGGCCTCATCGACCATATCCCGCATCTTTGCGGGGTGCAGGAGGACGGCTGCTGCGCGGTCGTGGACGCCTTTGACGCGCGCAAAGCGCCCGAAGAAATCGTCCGCGTCGAGCACCCCACCGGGGTGGCCGTCGCGATCAACGACGCCTATCCGCTCGACGGCGAAACCGCGCTGCGCGCCATCTATGAGACAGACGGCGCGGCAATCAAGGTGTCGGCGCCGCAGATCGAGCGGGCCCAGAGCGCGCTCGGCGCCTGCGCCGGACTGTTTGTCGAGCCTGCCAGCGCCTGCACGGCCGCCGCGCTGGCGCTGCTCAGAGAAAGCGGCCTGACCGGCGCGCAGGACACCGTCGTCTGCGTCGCGACCGGCAGCGGGCTCAAGGACCCCGCTTTCGCGATCGGCCACGCGTCGCCTCCACCCGAGGTGGACGCCGAAGACGCGCAGCTCAGCGCCGCGATCGACCGCTGCCTGGCGCTGCAAAGCACGAGGTGACGCCGCATGAAACTCACGCCCCATATCTCCCTGATCGCCTCGGGCAACAATGGCCTATGCCTGACCGACGGCTATGACTGCAACGCCTATCTGATCGACAGTGGCGACGGGCTTTTGCTGTTCGACACCGGCGCCGGCATCGATAACGAGGCGATCGAGCGGGAAATACGCGCCGACGGCTATGACCCGCGCGAGATCCGCCTCATCGCGCTCTCGCACGCCCATGCGGACCATGTCGGCGGCGCCGCGTACTTCCAGGCTCTTTCCGGCGCGCGCCTCGCGGCCTCCGCGCCCGAGGCCGCCGTTTTGCACGACGCGCGGCTGCTGGATGAGACGATGCGGGAATATATCCGGGTCGGCTTTTACCCGGACGGCTATACGTTTCCCAAGCTGCATATCGACGATATTCTGCATGACGGCGACACCCTCTCTCTCGGCTCCCTGTCGCTGCGCGTTCTTGTCGCGCCCGGCCATTCGTGCGGCGGCCTGTGCCTCTATGGCGATCTTGACGGCAGGCCGGCCCTGCTGAGCGGCGACGTTGTCTTTTTTGGGGGCCAAATCAACCTGATCAGCATCTTCGACGCGGATCTGCTCGCCTATAAGCGCAGTCTTCTCGCTCTTGAGCGGCTGCCGGTCGATATGCTTTTGCCCGGCCATCTGCAGCCGCTGCTCCACCGGGGCGGCGAGCAGATTCGCAGAGCCGCCGCGCACTTTCACGCCTACAGCGTGCCGCCCTCTCTCTGCTGAAATCCAAAAAAATACGACGGGCTCCCACACTTTTGCGTGTTGAAGCCCGTCGTATGCTCTTTTATAACAGCGCATGTAAAGCGAAGGGCGGCTACGCCCCCTCGCCTTTTTTTGCGGACGCCCGGCTCACGCCATCGCTTTTTCGCGCAGCTTCTTTTTTCTGTCCTTTTCCTGAATGCGGCCCTCCGCGCGCAGCCAACGCACGGTGTCCTCCACCGTTTGCCGGAACGGACGGGTCGTATAGCCCAGCTCCCGCGCCGCTTTCTCGTGGCTGAAGGCGGCGTTGCTCGAGAGGGTGTAGAGGGAATACGCCGTATAGAGCGGCGGTTGTTTTTTCATGCGGTACCACAGCTCGGCCAGCCCGGCCGAGCTTTTCGCGAACCAGAGCGGCAAAAAGGTGCGGATGCGCCGCCGCCCGGTGATGTCGTGCAGAATTTCAAATAAATCGGCGACCGTGACATAGGTGTTCGCGAGAATATAGCACTCGCCCGCGCGTCCCCTCTCGCAGCAGGCGACGATGCCCGCCGCGACGTCCCGCACGTCGACAAAATCATAGCCGCCGTTCACCCCCGCCGTAAGGCTGCCGTTACAATAGTCGATGACAAGCTGGGTGATATGCCCGCGGCCGGTATCGCCGGGCCCCGCGATGCCGGAGGGGTGCACCACACAGGCATCGAGGCCCCGCCGGCGCACGGCGCCGAGCACATACTGCGTCGCCTCCGCCTTGCTCTTCGCATACGCGCCCACAACAAGCGCCGGGTCGAAGCGGTCTGTCTCCGCCATCCTTTCGCCGTGCGGCCGCTCGGGGATCGCGTGCACCGAGCTGACGTGCACCAGCCGCTTCACCAGCGCCGCGCAGCACAGAT
>CAZKRQ010000147.1:0-5571 GCA_964555125.1 uncultured Oscillospiraceae bacterium | reverse complement strand
AAATTTATTTTGTGCTGAACACCCAATTTTATGTCGTATTTTGCCGGTTTGCGCAAGAAACACATCATTCTGCGAAAAAAAATTGTGCTGATTGCACAAGATTTTAGAAAAAGTGCTGCTTCACGGTTGTAATCTGCGCGCGATATGATACAATAGGCTTGCGCTATATTCGGCTGGACCGAAACAGCAGCAGGAGGATTTTTATATCATGGAAAAAAGCAAGTTCAACACCCGCAAGCTCGTGGGCGCGGCGGTTCTCGCCGCCATCGTGGTCGTTTTGCAGCTCGTCGTGAGCGGCATCCGCATCGGCCCGTTTACGATCACCCTCGCGCTTCTGCCCATCATCGTCGGCGCCATCGTCTACGGCCCGGTCACGGGCGCGGCGCTCGGCGCGGTCTTCGGGCTCGTCGTCTGCTACACCGTCGTCACCGGGCTCGACCAGGGCGGCTTCCTCATGTTCCAGCAAAACCCGGTTGTGACGCTGCTCGTCTGCGTCGCCAAAAGCACGGTCGCGGGCTTTGTGTCGGGCGCGGTCTATCGCGCATGTGAAAAAGGCGGCAGGGGCCGGCTCGGCGTCGTGCTCGCCGCGATTCTCTGCCCCGTCTGCAACACCGGCATCCTCTGCATTGCGATGGTGACCGTTTTTCAGCAGCTGGTCGGTCAATGGGCGGTTGCCGCGGGCAGCGCCTCCCTGTTCGGCTACATCGTCGCTGGCGTCGTCGGGGTGAACTTTCTCATCGAGCTCGCGCTCGACCTTGTGCTCGTGCCCGTGATCTGCCGCATCCTGCGAGCCGTGAAGCGGGCGTGACGAGGGGGGCGGCGGTATGATTCTGGCGATCGACGCGGGCAACACCCACACCGTGTTCGGCTGCGTCCACGAGAACAACGCGGTCGACCCGGTGCTGCGCATCGCGACCGACCGGGCCGAGACGCAGTACGGCTACGCGGCAAAGCTCAAGCAGATTTTCGAGCTGTGCGGCGTGGACACCGCGCAGTTTGACGGCGCGATCCTCTCCTCGGTCGTGCCGCCTGTCACCGACGTGCTGGCGCAGGCGGTGAAGCTGATCACCGGCCTGGACACTCTGGTCGTCGGCGCCGGCCTCACAACCGGTCTGCATATCTCGATTGACGACCCCGGCACGGTGGCCGCCGACCTCGTCGCGACGGCGGTCGCGGCAAAGGAGGAATATCCCCTGCCCTGCGTCGTCATCGATATGGGCACCGCCACGACGCTGACGGTGGTCGACGAGGCCGGGCGCTATATCGGCGGCGCGATCCTGCCCGGCGTAGGCATCTCGATGAACGCGCTCACCGAGGATACCTCCCTGTTGCCGCGCATCGAGGTGACGCCGCCGCAGCGCACCATCGCCACAAATACCGTTGACAGCATGAAATCCGGCATCGTTTACGGCACCGCCGGGGCCATCGACGGCCTGCTCGACCGCTTTGCGCAGCAGCTCGGCCGGGAGCCCGCGAGTGTCGTCACGACCGGCGGCCTGGGCGAGCTGATCTGCCGCCATTGCCGCCACAGCATCCGGTATGACAGCGAGCTTCTGCTCAAGGGACTCGGCATTCTCTGGAACCGCAACCGGCCGCGGCGCGGCGAAGCGAAACGGTGAGCGGCGCGCAACCCGCTTTTACGCTAAAACCGGCAGACTCTATGAAAAGAGCCTGCCGGTTTTTCCCTGTTTGAGAGATTCTTTTTTTCGCGTTCGGGTTCGCTCTTTTGCCGGCCAAAACGCCCATCCTCCTCAAACGCGAGCGGTCATTTTTTCACAAAAAGAGCTCGTTTTCCTTTCTCTCGCCGCACGCCTTTTTCAGCGCCAACGAAGCGGCGGCCAACAACGCGCCGTTTACTTTCCGCGCGCCCTGAGGGCATTTTACGACGCAGCGCATACAGGAAATGCACAGCTGCGGATTTGACGTTTTCAGCTCTTCTCTCGAAATCGCCCCCGCCGGGCAGCCTTCCGCGCACAAGCCACATGCATTGCATTTGCCGTCCGCCTTCGGGACCAGGCTTACCCCTCCCGCTTTTTTATAGGGCCGGTTCCCCGGAATTTCCGGCGCTCCGCTCAACGTCCCCTTCTCATATCGATCCAGGATTTCCTTCGCGAAGCTCTTCAGCTGCCGCGCATCGTCCCGATCCGGCCGGTTCGCCGCATACTGATGCACGATGGAATGCTCCGCGACCGCGGCGATGGCCGCCACCACGGCAAACCCATCCCGCTTCGCGACGTCCTCCATCTCGGCCAGCGTATCCTCGTAAGCCCGGTTTCCATACACGCACAGCAGCACGCATTTCGCGAAATTCCCCTTTATCTGCGCCAATCGCTCGCGGGCGAGCGCGGGGACGCGGCCCCCGTAAGAAGGCAGCGCAATCAGCACAAGATCTTCTTTTTCCATTTCATATTTTGAAAAATCGGCCGCAGAATCTGTCAAATCAATCGTTTCCACACGGTCGCTCCACTCTGCCATGATCAGCTCCGCCGTTTTTTGCGTTCCCCCCGTTGGGCTGAAAACCACCTGCACACACCTCATGTTATAAGCTCTCCTCTTCCATTTTGTTTTGTATCCGCTCCAATAGACCTTCTACCCGGTTCAAACGCCGGCACAGGCCGCCTCTTTCGGATGGGCTCGCCCGCCCGAATGCCATTTCCTGATATCCTCGACCGAGGTCCCTGTTTTTTTCCGAAGCCGCTTCCGGCCCCATCCCGCAGGACGCAAAGCGCCCCCGCTTTGCGCCGGTCGAGCCCGCGCCAACGCCGCGCCCGCCGGCGTTCTCGGCGCTGTACTTCACTCCACGGGCCGGTTCGCCTCCAGCACCAGCCCGATCAACCGATCCAGGTCGTCGAGGGTGCACAGCTCCATCGCTCTGGCCCGAAGACGCCCCGCGCCCCGCACCCCCTTCGTATACCACGCCGCGTGCTTGCGCGCCTCCCGCATCGCGACAAATTCGCCTTTGTCGCCGCACATCAGCTCCACCTGACGCCGCAGGGTCCGCATCCGCGTCTCAATATCCGGCTCGGGCGGCAGCGGCGCGCCCGAGAGCGCCGCGTTGATCCGGGCGAAGAGAAACGGGTTGCCGAGCGATGCGCGGCCGACGGCGACCGCGTCGCAGCCGGTCTCCCGCAGCATGTCAAGCGCGTCCTGCGCGGTGAAGATGTCGCCGTTGCCGATCACCGGCACCGTCACCGCCGCCTTTACCGCCCGAATCACCGCGAGATCGACCGGCGGCTTATACATGCGCGCGCGGGTGCGGCCGTGCACCGTGATCGCCGCCGCGCCCGCCTGCTCGAGCAGCGGCGCAAGGGCCGGGGCGGTCGTCTCGTCGAATCCGGCGCGGATCTTGACCGTTACCGGCAGGGACACCGCCTCGCACACGGCGCGCACGATCGAGGCGGCGAGCTCGGGCTCCTTCATCAGCGCGCTGCCCGACCCGCTGTTCGCGATCTTCGGCGCGGGGCAGCCCATATTAATATCGATCCAGTCGGGGGCCGCCTCGCGCTCCACTATCTGCGCCGCCCGCGCCATGACCTGCGGCTCGCGGCCAAACAGCTGCACCGCGAACGGCCTCTCCCCTTCGGTATGCGCCGTCAGCAGCGGCGTTTTTTTGTCCCCCATGGTCAACGCTTTCGCACTGACCATCTCGCTGACCGTGAAGCTCGCGCCCTGCTCCCGGCAAATCAGGCGAAAGGCGCTGTCTGTCGCGCCCGCCATCGGCGCGAGCGACGCCGCGCGCCGGATTGTAAGTTTTCTGTTTTCCATGCTGTTCATTGTACCATAAAGCGCGCCGTTTGTGGTACAATAAAAAAAGCTTCGTGCGGAGGTATATTTTATGAAACTGCTCTGTATAGACGGCAACAGCGTGCTCAACCGCGCTTTTTACGCCATTAAACTTCTGACGACCAGGGACGGGCGCTATACCAACGCGATCTACGGCTTTTTGAACATACTGCTCAAGCTGCTTGAGCAGTATGCGCCCGACGCGGTCGCCATCGCCTTTGATCTGCGCGCCAAGACCTTTCGCCACAAAATGTATGACGGCTATAAGGCCACCCGCAAGGGGATGCCGGAGGAGCTCGCCGCGCAGATGCAGCCGCTCAAGGATATTCTCGCGGCGCTCGGCTTCGCGATCGTGACCTGCGAGGGCTTTGAGGCGGACGATCTGCTCGGCACCTTTTCTCGCGCCTGCGAGGAGAGCGGCGACGACTGCTATATCGCGACCGGCGACCGGGACAGCCTGCAGCTCGTCGGCCCGCACACCTTTGTGCTGCTGACGACCACCCGGCTCGGCCACGGCGAGACCGAGCTGGTCGACGAAGCCGCCGTGCGGGAAAAATACGGCGTTTCGCCGCGCCAGCTCATCGAGGTCAAGGCGCTGATGGGCGACGCCTCCGACAACATCCCGGGGGTCGCGGGCGTCGGCGAAAAAACCGCGCTCGCCCTCATCCAGCGGTTTTCCACCCTCGACGGCGTCTATGACAACATCGACAGCGACGCCGTCAAACCGGGCGTGCGGCTCAAGCTGCAAAAGGACAGGGACACCGCCTATCTGAGCCGCAGGCTCGCGGAGATCTGCTGTCAGGCGCCCATCGACACCGCCCTGAGCCACTATATCCGGCAGCCGGGCGACCCCGCGCGCGCGGCCGCGCTGCTCGGCGAGCTGGAGATGCATTCGCTCGCGGAGCGTCTGGGACTTGGCGGCGAATCGCCCCAGGCACCGGTGGCCGCGTCCCAGACGGTGCCCCACGCCGAGCTCCGCCCTCTCTCCCCCGAAGAAATTCAAAAGCTGCCCGGCGCGTATGTCACCGCGTTGGAGGAGGGGATCTATCTCTCCAGCGGCCAACAGGTCTGGTCGGTTGGCCCCGACGCGCTGCGCGCGCTGCTCCTCTCCGGGTGCGACAAATTCGTCTATGACGCAAAGGCGCTCTATCACCGCGCGCAGGAGCTCGGCTGCGAGGTCAGGGGCATCGTCTTCGACCTCAAGCTCGCGGCCTATCTGCTCAACCCCGCCTCGTCGGGCTATCGCATCGACGCGCTGAAAAACGAATACCGCGTTTCGCCTCTGTTCCTCTGCGACGAGCTGCCCGCGCTCGGCTATGTCGAGCCGCTGTGCGCCAGGCTGCGCGCGCTGCTGGAGGAGCAGGGCATGAGCAGGCTGCACGACGAGATCGAGCTGCCGCTCGCGCGGGTGCTCGCCGATATGGAGATCGCCGGCTTCGCGCTCGACGCGGCGGGCGTTCGCGCCTTTGGCGAGGAGCTCACCGCGCTCATCGCGCGCGAGCAGGCGGAGACCTGGGCGCTGATCGGAAAAGAGATCAACATCAATTCGCCCAAGCAGCTCGGCGAAGCGCTGTTTGAGACGCTGGGCCTGCCCGCGGGCCAAAAGACCAAAAGCGGCTATTCCACCAACGCGGAGACGCTCGAAAAGCTGCGCGGCGCGCACCCGGTGATCGACCACATCCTGCGCTATCGAACCTATCAAAAGCTGAATTCGACCTATATCGAGGGCCTGCTCAAGGCTGTGGACGAGACTGGCCGCCTGCACACCGAATTCATGCAGACCGAGAC
>CAZKRQ010000146.1:0-5573 GCA_964555125.1 uncultured Oscillospiraceae bacterium | reverse complement strand
GGAGATCGGCGCGGTGGTCGGCGCGGTGCCCGAGCGCAATGTGCGCCGGGAGAAACCCGCGCCCGGCGACGTCGTGATTCTGCTCGGCGGGCGCACCGGCCGGGACGGCTGCGGCGGCGCGACGGGCTCCTCCAAAGCCCACAAAAGGGAGAGCCTTGAGACCTGCGGCGCCGAGGTGCAAAAGGGAAACGCGCCGGTGGAGCGCAAGCTGCAGCGGCTCTTCCGCGCATCTGAGGCGACCCGTTTGATCAAGCGCTGCAACGATTTCGGCGCGGGCGGCGTTTCGGTCGCGATCGGCGAGCTCGCGGACGGGCTGGAGATCGATCTCAACGCGGTGCCGCGCAAATATGACGGGCTGGACGGCACCGAGCTCGCAATCAGCGAGAGCCAGGAGCGGATGGCGGTGGTGGTTGAGGCGGCGGACGCCGGCAAGCTGATCGCCCTCGCGAACGGCGAAAATCTCGAGGCGACCGTCGTCGCGAGGGTCACCGATTCCGAGCGGCTGGTCATGCGGTGGAACGGAAAGACAATCTGCGACATCGCGCGCCGCTTTTTGAATTCCAACGGCGCCGAGAAGCATATCCGCGTGCGCGTGCCGGCCGGCAGGGATATGGCGGAGGACGCGAACGGGTCGGCGTCCTTTGCGCAGCGGCTGCGCGCGCTTGTCGCCGACCTCAACGTCTGCTCCAAAAAGGGGCTTTCCGAGCGGTTCGATTCGACCATCGGCGCGGGCACGGTGCTCATGCCGTTCGGCGGCGCGACACAGAACACGCCCATCCAGGCGATGGCCGCCAAGCTGCCTGTTTTTGGCGAGACCAGGACCTGCAGCGGCATGGCGTGGGGCTATAACCCGACGATCGCCGAAAAGAACGAATACCAGGCCGCCTATCTCGCCGTTGTCGAGAGCGTCAGCAAGCTGGTTGCGTCGGGCTTCGGCAAGCAACAGGCCTATCTCACCTTTCAGGAATATTTCAAGAGGCTGGGCACCGACCCCGCGCGGTGGGGAAGCCCGTTCGCGGCGCTGCTCGGCGCGCTGATGGCGCAAAAGGAGCTCGGCGTGGCGGCCATCGGCGGCAAGGATTCGATGTCCGGCAGCTTCGAGGAGATCGACGTCCCGCCCACCCTCGTCTCTTTTGCCGTTGCGGCGGGCACGACGGATCGCGTGCTGAGCCCCGAATTCAAATGCGCGGGCTCGCGGGTCGTGCTGCTCTCGCCCGACTATGACGGGCTGCTGCCCGAGCCGGGCTCGCTGCTCGCGGTCTATGAGACGGTCGAGCGGCTGAATGCGCAGGGCAAGCTGCGCGCGGCGTGGACGCCCGCCTACGGCGGCGTCGCGGAGGGACTGTTCAAAATGACCCTCGGCAATCGGATCGGCTTTGCCCTCGACACGCCTCTCGCGGACGACGCGCTGTTCTCCCACCGCTACGGCTCGTTTATCCTCGAGCTTGCAGACGGCGCGCAGGAGACCGGCGTGGCGCTGGGCAGAACGCTGCCCGCCTTTGTGCTCGAGGCGCGCGGCGAGCGCCTTGGGCTCGACGGGCTTCAGGATCTTTACGACGACAGGCTCGCGCCGGTCTACCCCTTCCGCCGGGTGCAGGAGGGCGAAACGGTCGAGACGGTGCGCTTTGTGTGTGACGGCCGCCGCGCCGCGCCGCGGGTCGGCGTGAAAAAGCCCCGCGTATTGATCCCTGTCTTTCCCGGAACCAACTGCGAATACGACTCGGCGCGCGCGATGCGCATGGCCGGGGCCGAGCCGGATGTATTTGTTGTCAACAACCTCACGCCGCAGGCGGTCGCCGAGAGCGTGCGGGAGATCGCGCGCCGCATCGACCGCAGCCAGATGATCTTTCTGCCCGGCGGCTTTTCGGGCGGCGACGAGCCGGAGGGCAGCGCGAAGTTCATTCTCGCGCTGTTCCGCGCGCCGCAGGTGCGCGAGGCGGTGAGCCGCCTGCTCGAACAGCGCGACGGCTTGATGCTCGGCATCTGCAACGGGTTTCAGGCGCTCATCAAACTCGGTCTTCTGCCGAACGGCCGAATTGCCGACACCGGCGCCGATTGCCCGACCCTGACCTTCAATCAGATCGGCCGCCACCAGAGTATGCTCGTGCGCACGGTCGTCGCGTCGAACAAATCCCCCTGGCTCGCGGGGGTGGAGGTCGGCGAGCAGTATCTCGTCCCGGTCAGCCACGGAGAGGGCCGTTTTGTCGCGAACGAGCAAACCCTCGCGCAGTTGAAGGCGAACGGCCAGATCGCGACCCAGTACTGCGAGCCCGGCGGCCGCGCCACGATGGATCTGCGCTATAACCCCAACGGCAGCGTTCTCGCGATCGAGGGCATCACAAGCCCCGACGGGCGCGTTTTCGGCAAGATGGCGCACAGCGAGAGGGTTGGGGACAATCTCTATAAAAACGTGCCCGGGCCGAAGGATCAGCATATCTTCGCCTCCGGCGTCGCCTATTTCAATCTTTAAGGGAGGGGACCGACACGATGCCGCATGACCGCTATATCAGCCCCTTTGAGACGCGCTACGCCTCAAAGGAGATGCAGTATATCTTTTCGGAGGACAACAAATTTAAAACATGGCGGCGGCTGTGGATTGCGCTGGCGAAGGCGGAAAAGGAAAACGGCCTCGCGATCACCGACGAGCAGATCGCCGAGCTGGAGGCGCACCGGGACGACATCAATTACGACGTTGCCGTCGCGCGCGAGAAGGAGTGCCGCCACGATGTCATGAGCCATGTCTACGCCTACGGCGTGCAGTGCCCCAACGCGAAGGGGATCATCCACCTGGGCGCGACGAGCTGTTATGTCGGGGACAATACCGACCTGCTCGTCATGAGACAGGCGCTTCATGTCGTCCGCCGCAAGCTGGTCAATGTGATGGCGCTGCTCGCCCAATTCGCCGAAAAATATAAGGATATGCCCGCGCTCGCCTACACCCATTTGCAGCCCGCGCAGCTCACGACGGTCGGCAAACGTGCGACCCTCTGGCTCCATGAGCTGGTGATGGATTATGAGGAGCTCACCCGCCGTCTGGATTCCCTCGCGCTGCTCGGCAGCAAGGGCACGACCGGCACGCAGGCCAGCTTTGTCGAGCTCTTTGAGGGCGACAGCGCCAGGATCAAGGCGGTGGAGGAGTACATCGCCGCGGAGCTCGGTTTTGCGCGGGTCGTGCCCGTCTCGGGGCAGACCTATTCCCGCAAGGTCGATTTCATGGTGCTCTCGGCGCTGTCCGGCGTCGCGCAGTCGGCGATGAAATTCGGCAACGATATGCGGCTGCTCGCCAACTTCAAGGAGATGGAGGAGCCGTTCGAGAAACAGCAGATCGGCTCCTCCGCGATGCCCTATAAGCGCAACCCGATGCGCTGCGAGCGCATCTGCGCGCTCGCGCGCTATGTGATGGTCGATCTGCTCAATCCCGCGTTTACGGCGGGCACGCAGTGGTTTGAGCGAACCCTCGACGACAGCGCCAACAAACGGGTGGCTGTGGCCGAGGCGTTTCTCGCGACCGACGCGATTCTCAATATTATGCTGAACGTCTGCGACGGGCTTGTGGTCTACCCCAAGGTCGTGTGCGCGCGCGTCATGGCGGAGCTGCCCTTTATGGCGACCGAGAATATCATGATGAGCGCGGTGAAAAAGGGCGGGGACCGTCAGGCGCTGCACGAAAGGCTGCGCGTCCACTCGATCGCGGCCGCGCGGGTGGTTAAGGAAGAAGGGGGCGCAAACGACCTCGTCGAGCGCATATGCGCCGACCCCGCCTTTGGCCTGGGGCGCGAAGAAATAGAGGCGCTGCTTGACCCGGTCCGCTTCACCGGCCGGGCAGGCGAGCAGACCGAAGAGTTTTTGCGCGAGGTGGTTCAGCCGATCCTTGACGGGCACCGTGCCGAGCTCGGGGAGACGGCGCAGCTCTCCGTTTGATTCCGGCCGGAGCGCCGGCAAGGTGCATTTTTCTGTCGAACAGGGTATAATGGAGTGGAATTTCGGGGATAGAGAGGGTAATTATGCGGAAATCCAGACGCGCCATACTGATCCTGCTGGCTTTGCTGTTGGTGTTGATCTCTGCGGCTCTGATCTTTTTTTATCAAAAAATCGATGGGGATGCAAAGCCGTATTCTGAAAAGTCCATGCGCAATTTCGTTTTGGAAACGATTCGATCGGATGGAACAAGTGCCTCCTGCTGGTTTAAGGGAATCCGATTGGAGGAATTGCGCGACTCGGCGGACGCCGTCATTTCGGAGCTGTTCGAGACCAACGGAATCGCGGGTGTCTGTGTTCACTCCGTAGACGCGCGGTACATTTCGGTTTTAGGGCATATTTACACCACCATCGAGGTTCAATACAATCGGTTGCTGCCCTCAGAGCTGCCTGTGGCGGAGACGGAGTTTGAGGCGGTGGAGCTGTTCCTGGACGCTTTTGGCGAGGATCAGACAAAGCTGTATATTGCGGCGTCCGACAACCATTGGGACGAGGAGACCCTGTTGGGTGTGGCTGTCTCGGTGTTTGATAATCTCGATCGGTGCATTGAAGCGTCCTATTATTACACGCAGGTTTATCCGGAAGCCGGCGATGACACCGTGCTCTATCTTGAGGTGGAGTTTGACATGTCGAGGTCGGACCGGCAGCGCTATGACGCGCAGATGGACGACGCGCTGACCGTCTGGGCCGACGACATTGCCGCGCTCGGCATTACCCAGCCGGAGGAGCTTTACCGCGCGATTCACGACTATCTTATCAGGCGCGTCGAGTATGACTATGCGCTCGCCGACGCGTCGCTCAGCTATGACGACATGACCGATGCGCAGCGGCTGGGACGAACGGCATATGGCGCCGTGATCGAGGGAAAGACGGTGTGCAGCGGTTATGCCCACGCCTATAAGGAGCTGTGCGAACGGCTGGGGCTGGACTGCTGGGTTGTTTCCGGCGACTGCGGCGGACCCCATGCGTGGAACCTCGTCCGGCTGGAGGATACGGTGTATCTCGTCGACTGCACGAACGACGACGGTGAGGGAGACACCGTTTATCACGACTTTTTTCTTTTGCCCGAGCGTTCATGGAGCAGAAACGGGTACGTGATGGAGCCGCATTTTGTGCTGCCGTGGTGACATGGAGAGGGCCCGGGGTAAAAATGCAACAGTCGGGTCAAGGAGAGAATCAAATGATTTCAGATTTATGGCCCGGCGAAGAAGCGGGGAATGCCGCCTAAGGCAGAGCACTGCGACGCCATACGACTTTCCGTGTCGGCATCCACGGATTTGACGCAGAAATAATCGACGCGATAAGACGAGACTCAGTCTCTCCTTACCGCGTCGATTGCCTTTTACCCGGCGCTTCCTGTTGGGCGCGGGTGAACACTATGATAATGTAAATTTCGGTATTTGCAAAATGCCGATTCGTATATCGAAGTTCTTCCTGCCTGAAGCCGAAGAAGGGCTTTGAGCATTCCAAAAAAGTACGGTATACGCCGACGGGAGCCGTACAGGATTTTATTTCAACAGGCACTTGCTCCTGCCGCCTGCCTTTGAATGAACACTGTCATGATGGAGATAAATTCCGAGACGGTCGGGGAGGCG
>CAZKRQ010000145.1:0-5630 GCA_964555125.1 uncultured Oscillospiraceae bacterium | reverse complement strand
GAAATCGAGGGCGATATGGGCGACACCCATGTCGGGCTGCAGGCGCGTCTGATGTCGCAGGCGCTGCGCAAGCTGACGAGCGTCGTGAGCAAATCCAACACGGTCTGCATTTTTATCAACCAGCTGCGCGAAAAGATCGGCGTCATGTACGGCAACCCCGAGACGACGCCGGGCGGCCGCGCCCTCAAATTCTACGCCTCGGTGCGCATCGACGTGCGCCGCGTCGAGGCGATCAAGGTTGGCAGCGAGCAGATCGGCAACCGCGTGCGCGCGAAGGTCGTCAAAAACAAGGTCGCCCCGCCGTTTAAAGAGGGCCTGTTCGATATTATGTACGGCGAGGGCATCTCCAAGGTGGGCGAGCTGCTGGATATGGCCGTCGACCTCGATATTATCCAGAAATCGGGCGCCTGGTTCAATTACGGCGAAAAGCGGCTCGGCCAGGGCCGCGACAATGTGAAAAAATATCTCTCGGAGAACCCCGAGTTCTTCGCCGAGGTGGAGAAGCAGGTGCGCGAGAACAAGGACAAGCTGCTCGAAAAGAAGAAAAAGGGCGCGCCCGTGAAAAAAGCGGCGTCGGATTCCAAGGCGGCGATCGTGCCCTCTTCCACCCCGATCGACGTCGAGGTCGACGAGTAAATGAGCGCGGTCATCGACAGAATCACCGTCACAAAAAAGGGCAGATACGCCCTTTTTTGTGACGGAGAATTTTTGTTCTCGGTCGACGAGGACACCTTTGTGCGCTTTTCGCTGCGCAAGGGGAGGGTGTTGGAGGACGGCGAGCTCGCCGCCCTGCGCGCCGAGAGCGACAACCGCCGCGCCGAGGATAAGGCGCTCGACCTGCTCTCGACGCGCGAGCACGCCGAGTCGGAGCTGCGGCGCAAGCTGGCCCGCCGCTTCGACGAGGAGACCGCGCGGCGCGCCGTCGAGCGGGTGCGCGCGCTGGGCCTGACCGACGACGCGGGTTTCGCGCGCCGGTATGCGGAGGAATTGATCGAGCGAAAGGGATGCTCGCTGCGCGCGGCGCGGGAAAAGCTGCGCGAAAAGGGCGTGCCGCGCGACGACATCGACGAGGCGCTCGCTCTTTACGGCGAAGACGAGCGCGACGCGGTGCGCGCGCTCATCGACAAAAAATACCGCGCGCGACTCGAAAAGCCGGACGGCTATCGGGCCGTCTTCGCGTCGTTATTGCGCAAGGGCTTTCGCAGCGGGGACATCCGCGCCGCGCTGCGCGAATGGGTCGCGGCCGATGAGGAGGACTTTGCGTGAAGGGGAAAGAGCAACGGACTCGAGGAACGGGGAGAAGAAAAGGCCTGCGTATTCTGGGCGCCGTGCTGGCCGCGCTTGCTTTGGCGCTCGGCGCGCTCGCGCTGGGCAACCGCATCGCGCTCGGCGAGGAGGCGAAAAGGCTGCGCCCCAACGGGCAGCTTGTCGATCTGGGCGGATACAGCGTGCATGTCTACGCCGAGGGAAAAAACGGCCGCGCGCCGGCGCTGGTGTTTTTGTCCGGGGCGGGGACCGTCGCGCCGGTATACGATTTTCAGCCGCTGTATGCGCTGCTCAGCGATGAATATGCCGTCGCGGTCGTTGAAAAGGCGGGCTATGGCTATTCGGATATTGCCGAGGTCGACCGCGACGTCGCGTCGATGGTGGAGGAGGACAGAGCCGCGCTTGCCGGGGCGGGCATCGCGCCGCCCTATCTGCTGCTGCCGCACTCCATGTCGGGGCTGGAGGCGCTCTATTGGGCGCAGCATTACCCGCGGGAGATCGCCGGGATTGCCGGGCTGGATATGGCGGTGCCCGAAAGCTACGACGGCTTTGATTTCACCCGGGTCAACGTGGCGTTCGGGCTGGGGCGGGTCGCCGTCGGTCTGGGGCTTCACAGGATACCGGGCCTTTATCCGCTGCACACGGAGGGCCTGAGCGAGGCGGAGAGGGAGCAGCAGAGCCTGCTCATGCTGCGCAACGCGGTCAACCCCGTCTATGCGTTGGAGAGCGAAGCGGTTTATGACAACGCGCAGACCGTGAAGCAGGGCGGCGCGGTCGATTGCCCGCTGCTTCTGTTCGTCTCAAACGGAAAAGAGACGGGAGAAAAGGTACTCGCGTCTCAAATACGGTTTGCGCGGGAGAACGGCGCGCGCCTTGTGCAGTATGACTGCGGGCACTATCTGCACTATTACAAAAGCAGCGAGCTGGCCGAGGAGATCCGCGCGTTTTTAAGGGAAATCGGCTGAACCGCGGCCGCATTGTATCGGAGGAAACGGCATGGCGAACATCTTTTTTATCTCTTTGGGCTGCGATAAAAACCGCATCGACGCCGAGATCATGGCGCGCGCGTTGCAGGCGCAGGGGCACAGGATCGTCGCGGAGCCGGCCGAAGCCGACTGCGCCATTGTCAACACCTGCGGCTTTATCGAGAGCGCGAAAAAAGAGGCGATCGACGCGATTTTCGATATGGTGCGCGCCAAGGAGGCGGGGCAGATTCGCGCGGTGATCGTGACCGGCTGCCTCGCGCAGCGCTACCGCGAGGAGCTGTGCGAGCTGATCCCCGAGGCGGACGCCGTCGTGGGGCTCGCGAAGAACCGCGATATTGCGGCGGTGGTGGCGCGCGTGCTCGCGGGCGGGCGGGTGCAGGAATTCGGCGCGCCCGAGCTGTTGTCCATCGAGGGGGAGAGAGCGATCTCGACGCCGCCTCATTACGCCTATATCAAGATCGCAGAGGGGTGCTCAAACCACTGCACCTACTGCGCGATCCCGCGCATTCGCGGGGTCTATCGCTCGCGCCCGATGCGGAGTATCCTGAAGGAGGCCGGGGCGCTGGCACGGCAGGGTGTGCGGGAGCTGATCGTCATCGCGCAGGACACGACGAGCTACGGCCGCGACCTGGGGGACGGCAGCAGCCTCGCCGCGCTGCTGCGGGAGCTGGCGAAAATCGAGCCGCTCTGGAAGATCCGCCTGCTCTACGCCTACCCGGATCATATCGACGACGCGTTGATCGAGGTGATGGCCGGCGAGCCGAAAATCGCCAGGTATCTGGACATACCCATGCAGCACGCCAGCCGGGAGGTGCTCAAAAGGATGGCGCGCTTTGGCGACGGCGACACGCTGCTCTCTCTGGTCGAAAGGCTGCGCGCCGCGATACCCGGCGTCACGCTGCGCTCGAGCTTTATCGTCGGTTTTCCCGGCGAAACGCAGGCGCAGTTTTTAGAGCTGTGCGCGTTTCTCAAGCGGGCGCAGCTCGACCGCGCGGGCTGCTTCCCCTTTTCCTGCGAGGAGGGGACGCCGGCCGAAAAGCTCACGCCCCAGCTCGACGAAAAAACCAAGCAGGAGCGCGCCGAGCAGTTTGCGCTCGTGCAGAGCGGCATTTTGGCAAAAAAGAGGGAGGCGCTGATCGGGGCGCGGCTCGAGGTGATCTGCGACGGCTTTGATATGGAGCGGGAGCTGTTCGCCTGCCGCGGGGAGGCCGACGCGCCCGAGATCGACACCGTGGTCTGGCTGCCGCCCGAGGCCGACCTCATGCCCGGCGAGATCTATCAGGTGACGGTGACGGGGTGCGACGAGGTCGACCTCTATGCGGTGCTCGCCGGTTGAGCGCGGCGGGGAGGGGGAGGATTCGGCGAAAGACGGACAGGACGGTCCGCATGGAGAGGGAACTCCTCCGGCCGCGACAGCCCCGGCGCAGGAGGGTTGAGCGCCGGCGGTGAGCTTTTCACAGATCGCTCTTGAAAATCGTGTTGACGAGGAGGTTTTTATGAAAAAAAGCTTTTTTCTCGCGCTTGTAGTGCTGCTGTTGCTCACGGCATGCGGCGGGGGAAACACGGAGCATGTCGAGATCCCGGACTGGAAGCCGTCCGAGATCTACACGGACAGCGACATCGAGGCCGCGTTCAAAACGGTGAAAACCTATTTTTCCAAAGAATTTGGCGGTTGCACACTCACGAAGCTGTACTATCCGGGCGATGCCTTTGCGGACGAGTTCGAGGAATGGGCGGAGCAGTACGGCGTGGACGAGGCGATCGTGCTTTACTCGTCTTTCGATGTGGACGCTTCGGGCGGGGACGGATCGCTGGAGCCGAATTCCACGTATGAGGACTGGGAATGGGTCCTTGTCCGCAGTGCCGGTGGGGAGTGGAAACACGCCACGCACGGTTACGGTTAATTTGCCGGGTTCGGATGATAGAGAGATTTCGGCTTTTTCAGATGAAATCCCCCTTGGCAGGCGATCTCCTGCCCGAAAAAACAAAGGCCGGCTTCCATAATTGCGCCGGTTCGCCGCGCCGGCGAACGCTTTTTGCCGCGAACCGCGCTTTTGACCGCAAGGGCTGTACCTTTTGGGGCTTTGATTTCATCAAAAAGTTTCGGGCAAAGGCGAGGCGGCAAAGCGACAAGCGCCGTTGTGCGCCGCGCCGAGAATCCGAAAACGAGCGGGGAGCTTGCGCCGCCGCCAAATCTGTGTTAGACTATTGGCCGTGAAGGGGCCTCTTTGCCCGGTTGCGGGACGCCCTTTCTGTCAGCTATTTTTCAGAGCGGGCGGGGAGAAAACTCCGATTTTGTGGGCTTTCAAAACAGAAAAGGGGGACGGCATGGATAGCAAACAGAGAATCGAGCGGTTTGAGCAGACGAGGCGGGAACTGGAGGCGGAAGGCTGGCGCGGCGAACCGCACACGATCTCGGTGCTCAAGGCGAACCTGATGGCGTTTGTCACAGCGGGGCCGGTCGCCGCGCTCTGCGTGGCGCTCTTTTTTCTGGTCAGGAAAACCGGCGAGGGGAGCTTTTCCCCAGCCGTCATGTGGATTTTTTTCGGGGCGATCATCGCGTCGATTTTTGTGCATGAGGGGCTGCACGGCCTTGTTTGGGGCGCGTTTTGCAAAAACAGGTGGAAGAGCGTCTATATCGGGATGATGTGGAAGCAGCTGACCCCCTTTTGCTGCTGCATGGAGCCGCTGCCATTTGGGGCGTATCTGGCCGGGGGGCTCGCGCCGTTCGCCGTTTTAGGGCTCGGCTCCTTCGCGGCCGCGATGGCGACGGGGAATCTGTTTGTGCTGCTTGTGAGCGTGGTCAATGTTCTTGCGGCGGGCGGCGACACGACCATCGCGCTGATGCTGCTGCGGCACCGCAGGGCGCGCATCATCGACCACCCGACCGAGTGCGGCTTCTGGGCCTTTTACCCGCCGCAGGCGTGAAAGCAAGAAGAGAAACGCGGCCTGCGAAATAAACACAGATAAACAGCGCGAACCGCCGTGGTTTGCGCTGCTTTATTCGTGCCTTTAGGCTATTTTGCTTGAAGAACAAAAAACCACCCGTTCATGAGCTGTTCCAGAATTAGAGGGCAGTTCATGAACGGGTGGTTTTGATTAAAGGCATATAAAAAGGAACAGTTGTATTTCCACGGCGTGTACTTCGACTCTTGCGGTGACCTTTAAGGCTGTGAAAAGAATTTGCCATATTTTATATATGTAAGCTTCGGTTTACGCGCGCCCGAAAAAGGTTGGCAGCAAGCCGAAGCGTGGCGAGCGCGTTTATACCCAAAGGGCACAGGCAAGCGAGCAGTGGAGGCGCAGCGGGACCTTTTTCGGAAAAGGAGACGCAGCGGAATGCGCGCACCGGCGGCTTTTCAAAAGAAAAGTCGCCGC
>CAZKRQ010000144.1:0-5655 GCA_964555125.1 uncultured Oscillospiraceae bacterium | reverse complement strand
AGGGCGGTTATCTTGCGCGACTTTTTATGATCCGGCTCAGCAGTCCTGCTCCAACACGATGCGGCGCACCGTGTCGCCCCACGCCTGCGGCTCCTCCTTAATGGGAGAGTGCGCGGACTCCTCGAACCAGATCCACTCCTTCCTGGGCGCATCCAGCGCGTTGAACCACTCCTCGGCGAGCACCGGCGGGGTGTTCTGGTCGTGCCGCCCCTCCGTCAGATACACCGGCATCTTCAGGGACTTGACCTCCTCCAGGAGGTTGCAGTCGACCACCTCATCCCAGATCGCGCGCAGGCTGGCGAACGCGCCGTCCGAATACCGCTTCAGCTTAAACAGGCCGTATTCCGGGCTCTTAATCAGCGGGATCACAAGCGAGCTCATGAGGGATTCCGACTCTTTATACGCTCCCCCGCCGAATTTTGTCATGAGGTCGCGCTGTACCAACAGGTCGTCGAGGCTCTTATAATGTCCCTCGACCGGCGCGCCGATGCGCGCGAGATCGGCCAGCGCCTTTTTGTCTCCCCGCTGCTTCGCGACGCCGAGCACAAAGTCGTAGGACAGCCGCTCGTTGCGGTCGCCCTCGACGAACTGGCCCATACCGATATAGGCGGCGATATGCTCGGGGTGGCGGTGCGCGAGCAGGGTGCCGAGCAGGGTGCCCCACGAATGGCCGACGACGATCAGCTTCTGCTTGTCAAACCGCTCGCAGAGCTGCGCGGCAAGCTCCGCCGCGTCCTCCACCATGCGCGACACCGACATCACGGACAGATCGGCCTTTTTGTCATAGCTCAGGCCGGATCCCCGCTGGTCCCAGCAGACCATCGTCGCGACCTCCGCCAGGCTCGATTGATAGTGCAGCACCCAATGCCGGTCGCAGACGCCCGGCCCGCCGTGCAGAAACAGCAGCACCGGCAGCTTTGTATCGGTGGTGCGGATGCGGATGCTCTGCCGCACGCCCCCGATCGTCACCGTCTCTTTGGAATCGATTGCGTAATTTGCCATAATTCAAAACTCCCCTTTCGCTTTATTGTAGTATAGCATAAAAGCCGTATTGCGCGCAGGTTTTTCCTGAAATTCCGCGAATGGATCTGTCTTTTTCGCGCGATGACGAATTTCCCCGCTCTGACTCCGCAAGAGCCGCCCGCTCTTTTTCCGCCTGCGCGTTTCCGGGCTATAGCGCTGCCGCCAACCAAAAAAAGCGGCGAAATGGAAAGCGAAAAGCCCGCACACGCGTTCGATAGGTGGATTGGGTCAAAAGCATTGACAAGGCTATTCTCCTTATCATATAATCTATGTTATATAATAATTGTTATATAAAGGAGGGGCTCCGCAAATTGCCGCCTAAAGCAAGAATTACGAAGGATATGGTCGTCGACGCCGCCTTTGAGATCGCCCGGGAAGCGGGGGCAGAGGCCATCAACGCGAGGGAGGTCGCGAAAAGGCTGCGCTGCTCCACCCAGCCCGTCATGTATCACTTCGCGACGATCGAGGCATTGAAAAGGGCCGCCTATGACAGGGCAGGCCATTACCACACGGAGTATCTTCTGCGCGGCAGGGCGCCGCGGGAGGGAGTGATGCTGGGAATCGGCCTGAACTACATCCGCTTCGCGCGGGAGGAAGGGCCCTTGTTTCGCTTTCTCTTTCAGTCGGGCTTCGTCTCAGAGAAAAGCCTGCCGGAAATGGTGGACGCCCGGGAGCTCACACCCATTCTCGCGGCGATGCAGGATGCGATGGGCATGAGCCTGCAACAGACAAAGGAGATCTTTGTGACGCTCGCCCTGTTCGTTCACGGCTATGCCAGCATTCTGGCGAACAATTCGCTGGAATATGACGAGGAACGGGTCAAAACGCAGCTGGAGCGCGTCTACACAGGGGCGGTATTCGCCGCAAGGCAGGAGGTAGCCGAATGAAAAAGCTCTATGACAAAAGTGAATTGACCTTTGCGATCGGTTGGATTGTGCTTTACTGCGTTGTACAGTCGCTGGCGAATCCGCTCAATGAAAGCATAGGGATCGCCTATTCCGCAAGCGCGCTTTTCTGCGTCGCGCAGGCCGCCGTCCTCTTTGCCTTTTTAAAGAAGAACGGCCTGCTGCGGCGGTACGGGCTTTGCAGCCCCTCCGTACCCGCCCGCCGGCTTCTCTATTACGCGCCGCTTCTCCTTCTGGCGACAGAGAATCTGTGGAACGGCGTCGCCGTCAGCGATTTGCCGGCGGCCATCCTCTGCCGCGTTGTCTGTATGCTCTGCGTCGGCTTTTTAGAGGAGGTGATATTCAGGGGACTCCTCTATAAAGCGATGGCGGAAGACAGCCCGCGCGCCGCGATGATCGTCTCGAGCGTGACCTTCGGCATCGGGCATTTCCTCAACCTGATCAACGGCAGCGGCATGGACATAGCGAGCAACGTCTGCCAGGTCGTTTTCGCCATTGTGATGGGCTTTCTGTTTGTCACCCTGTTCGACCGCGGCGGAAGCCTGCTTCCCTGCATCCTGACCCACTCCGCCATCAACGCGCTCAGTACCTTTGCAAACGAAACCGGCCTCACTCTTGAAAAGCAGATCGCGCGCATTCTGATCATGACCGCCGTCTCGGCCGCCTATATTCTATTTCTCGCAAAGACACTCCCGAAATCACATGCGGACGGGCAGAACGGGGGCAATTAAAAAACGCCGCTAAAGCCGCTGTTTTTGCGCATCCGGCCGCTGGGGTGAACGCCATTTAGGTTGGCCCCACCAAACAAAAGAACATCCCGCGCGGCCGCCTTTCTGCGCCGTTCGCGGGATGTCCTTTTTGTTGTTTTTTCGGGTTCCCGTCCCGCCGCGCAGGCCGCCTTTTCGGGCCCTCCGCCGCGGTGTTCTCAGGCGAAATACCCCGTCCTGAAAAATTCCGACGGATTCTGCGGCTGATCGTTGAAAAGAAGCGCAAAATGCAGGTGCGGGCCGGTCGCGTCTCCCGTTTTGCCGGTGAGCGCAATGGTGTCGCCCTCCTTCACCGTCTGCCCCGGCTCGACGAGCAGCTCGCTGTTGTGCGCGTACCAGGTCACGATACCGTTCCCGTGATCGATCGCCACAACAAGGCCCCGCTCTTCCTCGGCCTCCGCCACGAGCACAACGCCGCCGGCCGCCGCAAGCACCGGCGTGCCCTCCGGCGCGGCAATATCGACCCCTCCGTGCGCTTCGCTGAACGGACGCGAAACCTCGATCCCTCTGCCCTCCTTGACCGGCAGGCCCAGTGAGAATTCGGGCGGTATGGCGACAATATAATCCCGGCCGTTTTCCGCGCGCGCAACGCCGCCCGTCGCCTCTTGCAGTATTCTCTCCGCTTCGGCTCTGTGCGCCGCCGCCAGCTCGCTGTCCGCGACGCTCTCCATCACCCTCACGGCGGCTCCTTCGTCCACCCTGCCCTGTGCGTCGGCGCACATCGCCCGCACAGAATCCTCATAAAACGCCCCGTCCTGCGCCGAATAGGTCTCTAGCAGGGTATAACCGCCGTCCTCCTCTATGCGAAAGCGCGCGCCGAACGGCGTCGACGAGCTGCTCCACTCCTCGAGCACGACATTGTCTGCCAGCCGGTATTCACTTGTGCGGACGCAGCCGGCAAGTCTCCATTCGCCGTCCGCGCGCCGGTCTCCCTGTGTCGAAGCCGTCACGGCCCGGAGAAGCGAATCCGAGACGGCCGGTGAGCTGTAATCATAAGCCACGCGCAGCAGGTAATCTTCCAGCTTCTCATCCTTGCCCCTGCCCGCGCCGTAAACCCGCAGCATAGACGCGGCCGGCTCGCCGGCGGCCACAGGCGTCGCCGGCTGGGCAGAAGCTGCGGGCGGCGCGGTGATCTCGCTGCTCTTCGGGCTCAACAGCGCGCCGACGGCGACGGCCGCCGCCAACACGGCGCACACGGCGCTCGCCCAGATCGCGGGCTTTTGAAAGCGCAGCGCATTCCTGATGCGGGTTCTGATGTCGTTTTCGCCGAAGGCGAGGGGCGCCCCCGCCGGAAAACGGCGCGCCGACGCGACGCAGAGCAGCGTCTCGGCATAGGCTTTTTTCTCGCCGCCATCCAATCCACGCAGCACCGCCTCGTCGCAGGACATCTCCATATCGCGGCACATCAGGCGAAACGCGACCCAGACGAGCGGGTTAAACCAGTGCACGCACGCCGCGAGAAAAAACGCCAGCTTCACAATATGGTCGCCGCGCCGCATATGCACCCGTTCATGCCGCAGGATATAGCCGCGCGACCCGCTGTCAAGCCCCGCGGGAAGATAGACGCGCGGACGGAACAGGCCGAGCACAAACGCCGTGTCGATGCCGTCGCATTCCAACACGCCGTCCCCGACGTCGGCCGCGCCGCGCAGCCTGCGCCGCAGCCTGACGAGAGAGAACAGCGAGGCCGTGATCAGGCCCGCCCCCACAAGCAGCCAAAGCCACGCCCCGAGCCACAGATAAACCTGCATCGGGTTGACGCTCGCGGCCGGTGTCGCCGCGGGCAACACCGCGTTGACCGCCGTGTCGAGCGGCGCGAAGCCGCTCTCGATCGCGGGCTGCGCCGCAAAAGCGATGCCCTGCGGCACCGACTGTGTGCCGACCGGGATCGGGCTCGCGGGGCTCTCCCACGCGAACGGCAACACCATGCGCAGCAGCACCGCGCCCCACAGCGCATAGGAATAGATCTTCGGCGCGCGGCGCAGCGCCAGGCGCGCCAGCAGCACCAGCACCACCGCAAACCCCGCGGGCAGGCTGAGATTGAGCACCGCGATAAAGCGATCCGATAACCACTCTGTCATTGTTTCATACCTCCGTTCTTCTCACGTTGTCCGCTCCGCAAATATCGGCCCGCGCGGAGCGGACGCCCCCGGCCGTGTCAGTCCGCCGGGTCATATTGGTCGATGAGCGCGCGCAGCTCGGCGATCTCCTCCTCCTTCAACCGGCCCCCGCGCGCAAACGCCGCGACAAAGCGGGGCAGCGAGCCGCCAAACCCCTCGTTGAGCACCTGCTCGCCCTGCGCGGCAAAAAAAGCCTCGCGGCTCATGCGCGCCGAAACCCTGCCGTTTTCGTTGCAAAACAGTCCCCGTTCAATCAACCTCTTGAGCATGGTGTATGTCGTTGTGCGCTTCCACCCGAATTCGCTCTCACACAGCTGCGCCAGCCTGCCGGAGGCAATCGGCTCGTTCTTCCAGATAAGGTCGGCGAAGCGCCCCTCCATCTCTCCGAGCTTCGTCTGCATGTTTCTACCTCTTCTCCTTCGCGAAATCGTCTAATGTCTTTAGACAATATTAGTCTAACACTATTAGACAGCGTTGTCAAGCGCGATTTTGTTTTTTGCGCGAATCGCGAAAAAAGTTCAGCCCAACAACGGCCCGCCTGGGAAAGCCGATACCCGTTGAAAGCGGTGGTAAAATAAGAAAACAAAATGTCCTCAGAGCCCGCGAGGCAGGGCGGCATTGCGCAGAAGGTGCAGATGCAAGGCCGAAAACCACAGCATTTCCTGGTGGGATACTGCGGCTTGAGAACGCCGCAGCTGCGTTTTTGCGGTAGATCGATATGGTTGCTTTGTTTTTGGAGCCGCCGCTGAAATGTCGTTGCTTTTCGGCGGCCGCCGTTTTATAATGAAACCGCCGTCATACCGGGTCCGAAAGGAGCAGGAAAATGGAATTTCAGCTGAT
>CAZKRQ010000143.1:4747-5666 GCA_964555125.1 uncultured Oscillospiraceae bacterium | reverse complement strand
CTCGACAAAAAGGTGCCGATCACGATCACGACGAGAAACAGCGCGCAGAGCGCGAGCGGAATTTTAAAATTCCTGCGGACCGAGGGAAAGAAATCGTCTTCGCCGCGCAGCTTCCAGATGCCGGAGGTCACGATCGCGACGCAGACATAGACGGCCGCGAGAAGAAAGAAGAAGAAGTAAAATTCCTGCGACTGAAAATTGAGCGGGGGAAGCTTGACATAAAAATAAACAAAGCCGATCAGGGCGGTCACAAGCAGATTGATGAGCAGCTTTTTGCCCCTCGCGCCTTTTGCGGCGACCTCGATCACCTTCTTTTGCTTTGTTTTGTCTTTCTTGTTCATGATACTCATAGAAAACCTCTCGTTTCCCTTGCGGTGCGTTGATTGTTTTGCGCTTGGGCCGGCTTGAACAGAGCGTCGCGCAGGAATGCTGCGCAACCGGAAGCTATACCCAAGCGGGCAGGCTTTTTGTGAAGATCAAGCGGCGCGGGAGCCGGACGAAAACAAAGGGCAGCCTGCCGCCTTGTTTTTTTGTGGAACCGCCGCGAATGCCGCTTTTTGCGGCGCCGCCCTGTTCTTAGAGGTATTATACGTTGTTTTCTCATCGAATTCAATGTATACTATTATTAAAGTTTGATGAAAGTTTTGGCGTTGTGGGCAAAACGCGCCGAAAGGGTGGTGCGCAATGAAGCTGTCCTTGCCCGGATTTTTTATCGCGCTCGCGCTGGTGCTGCCCGAACTGCTGACCCTCGCGTTTCCCCCAAAACGGGAGAAGGGCGAGGCCGGAGAGAGCGCGGCCTATGCGCAAAAGCCCCATATCCTGCTTTCGGTCTGCGAGCGGCTGGGTTTGGCCGGGCTGCTCACCTGGCTTGTCGCGGGGCCGGGCAATCTGGCGCTGCTGCTTTTGCTGCGCAGGTTCT
>CAZKRQ010000143.1:0-4737 GCA_964555125.1 uncultured Oscillospiraceae bacterium | reverse complement strand
ATATCTGGTTCAGCCGGGGGCGCGCCGCCGCCGCGCTTTACGACCCTCTTTGGAGGATCCCGTTTCCCATGACCGTTTTCTCGCTGCTGGCGTATCTCTGCGCGTCGTTTTGGACGAGGTCGCCCTTTATGTTTATCTGCTGGGCGCTTTACGCCGTGGGCAGCGTGGACGCCGCGCGGCGGGGCAAACGGCGGGTCATATCGGCCCGGGCGGAGGACCCGGAGGGGAAGCGGGAACCCGAGGCCTGAGCCCGCGGCAGTTTTAACGACGATTCGGGCGCGCGCCGCGCGCCGGAGCAGGAGGGAGTTTTATGCGTATTTTTGACGCGCACGTTCACTATTCCGAGGCGTTTTCGCGCGGCAGGTTTCTCGCCGCGCTGGAACAGAACCACATCGACCGCTGCGCGATCGCCTGCATTCACGAGCAAAAGCGCTGGTCGGTCGTCCCGGCCGCGCTGCGCCTGAAGGCGGACAGCCCGCCCAATAAAATCTATGTGCACGGCAGCCTGGAGCGCTCGGCGTGGAGGCTGTTGCGGGATCAGCCCGCCGCGCTCGGTGAGGCGCTCGTGCGGCAGGGAGAGGCGCTGCTCGCGGCGGGCTGCGACGGCGTGAAGCTGCTGGAGGGAAAGCCGGATTACCGAAAGGAGTTCCCCGTGCCCGACTTTGATTCCGCCGCGTGGGCCCCGTTTTGGGCGTGGGCGGAGGAGAACGGGACGCGCATCGTCTGGCACGTCAACGACCCGCCCGCTTTCTGGGACGAGAGCAGGATCAACCCGTATGCGCGCTCGCGCGGCTGGTTCTACGGCGAGGGCTTCATCAACAACGAGGAGCAATACCGCCAGATCGGCGCGGTGCTCGAGCGGCACCCGCGGCTGCATATCCAGTTCGCGCATATGCTGTTCCTCTCGGCGAGCCTCGAGCGACTCGCGGGATTGCTGCGGCGCTGCCCGAATCTGCGGGTCGACCTCGCGCCCGGCATCGAGCTGTTTGAGGATATGAGCAGGACCATTCAGGAGGCACGCGCCTTTTTTGAGGAGTTCGGCGACCGCATCCTCTTTGGCAGCGATCTCGGGTCGCGGCCCAACATCACGCAAACGCCCGGTGTGCTGGATTTCGACGAGAGCGCCGCGCGCCACGCGATGCTCCTCGCCTTTCTCACGACACCGTTCGGCGAGCCGTATATCCAACAGCCCGACGGGAAGTATCTCTACAACATCGAGCCCATCCCCATGCGCGGCCTCGGCCTTTCGGGCGACGCGCTCGACCGGGTGCTCTACGGCAATGCCTGCGCGTTCCTCGGCGAGGCGCGCCCGGTTGACCTTGCGCGGGTGAACCGGCTCGAGTCGGAATACCGCAGGGCCGCCGCGCTCTGACCCGCGCCGCCGCGGCTGCGGTGGATTTTCGCCGGGCTTTGCGCCCGGCCCTGCGAGGAGGCGGCTGCCGTGCTTTCAAAGCCCGTGTATGGCTGGAGTGATTTTCATCTGGAGAACACGTCTGTTTACAGCCTGAGCTATCTGGACGATCTCGCGTTTGTGTGGATCGAGCAGGCGATCGGCGGTCTTGAGACGATGCGGCCGTTTTGCGTGAAGGCGTTTATGGAGCCGAATCGGTTTCTGTGCCTGGTGAGCTATTGGAACTGTCACATTATTTGTGAGGACGACGAGCGAGGGCCTCTGGGCGACGGGGACGTAAAAACCGAGTGCTCTCACACGAATATGCTTCAATTCTGCGAGTTCCTGTATCGGGACGTTCGGCAAAATATCGAAGAGTGGGTCGAATTCGCCGACGGCGTGGAGAAATCGGATTGCAGCCGGCGGCGCGAGCGGCTCGATGGAATGCTCGAGAGGCTGAAGGAGCTGATTTCCGAGCGCAGGGAGTGCTTTGGCGAACACCGATGCTTTCTTTAACGACGCCGGTGTAACCGATAGAAGATCCAGGGAGAGGGTATGTCTCAGAATTCTGCCAGATATGGCGCCAACGAGAGCGAGCGCCGCCTTGTCGACCGCGCGCTTGACCTTGCGCGCCGCGCGGCCGCGCGCGGCACCGTGACCTTTACCGACTTTCTTTCCCCCGCCGAGCGCGGGCTGCTCTGCGGTATCCCGGAGCTGCGGGCGCTGGCTGAGCTGCGCTTTGACGGCGGCTATGAGGAGGCGGAGAGGGTGATCGCGTCCTTTCGCCCCTATGATCTGCCCTATGACGTCCCGGCCCCCATATCGGTGCTGGCGCTCGAGACGGGCGGCCCCTCGCTCGGGCACCGGGATATTCTCGGCGCGGTCATGGCGCTGGGCGTCAAGAGGGAAAAGCTCGGCGATATTCTCGACCGCGCCGACCCGCCGCTGTTGCTTTGCAGCGAGACGATCGCCCGCTATCTCGCCGACAATCTGGAGCGGGCGGGGCGCTGCCGCATTCGGGTTTCGCCCGGCTCGATTGAATCCGTGCCCGCGCCCGTTTATCAGAGGAAAAGCGCGACCGTTATGTCGCTGCGGCTCGACGCGGTCGTTGCGGAGGGGTTTGGCCTCTCGCGCGCCAAAGCGGCGGAGGCCATCCGGCAGGGGCTGGTCAGCCGCAACTGGCTGCCCTGCGACAGGGTTTCGCAGGAAATCGCGCTGGGGGATCGAATCGCGCTGCGCGGCGCGGGAAAGCTGAAGGTCGCCGAGATCGGGGGCCAGAGCAAAAAGGGACGCACCTTTCTCGCGCTCGACCGCTATGTTTGACCGCCATAGGCGGCATTTGCTCGGATCGAGCTCTTGACTCAAAGGGGAATCAAGGGAGGCAATGCGGTGGGCCGCCGCGCACAGCTAGATGAGCCGCGCAAAGCCCGATTATCTCTTTCGCCGCGCTCGCAGATCGCCATGCCGGATTGCAAGGGATGCGGGCTCGCGCAGAGGGGAAATATGCCGGGGAACGGTGAAGGGATTTTTGACCACATATCGTCAAGTGGGAGGCGACTGTTGTGACGCGGACTTTTCTGTTTGATTTTGGGAACGTGCTTTACCGATTCGATCCCGACGCGCTGATCGCCGCTTACGCCGGCAGCGCGGATGACCGCGCGATGCTCGCGTCGGCCATTTGGCCCGACTGGCCCGCGCTGGACGGGGGCGAGCTGGATTACGGCGAGGCAAAACGGCGCGCGCTGCGCGCGCTCCCGGGACGGCTGCACGCCGCCGCCGAGGAGTTTTATGCGACATGGCATTTACGGATGGGGCCCGTTGCGGGGATGAAGGCGCTTTTATGCCGGCTGCGCGAGCAGGGGAGCCGCCTGCTGCTGCTCTCCAACGCGCCGGCACGTCTGGCCGAGGTGACCGGCGATCTCTCGCTGCTCGACGGCTTCGAGGGTTGCCTGTTTTCCGGCTGCGTTCACCTCACAAAGCCCGACCCGGCCATTTTTCGACTGGCGATTGAGCGCTTTGACCTGACGCCCCGCGAGACGCTTTTTATCGACGATCTCGCCCCCAACCTGGAGGGAGCGCGTCAGGCCGGGCTGCAAACGCATCCGTTTACCACCGCCGCCGCGCTGGAGGCGTATATTTTTGGGGGAGAAGAGAGGGTAAAATGACAGACGACAGGCCGGCGATTCGCGTGGCGACGGTTGACGACGCGCGGGAACTATTGGACATCTATGCGCCGTATATCCAATATACGGCGATTACTTTTGAATATGAGATCCCCGAGCTTGCGGAGTTTCAGGGGCGAATTGCGCGCACACTGCCAAAATACCCCTATCTCGTCGCGCAAAAGGGCGGCGCGCTGCTGGGCTATGCTTATGCGGGCAGGTTTGTCGGCAGGGCCGCCTGCGACTGGTCCGCGGAGGCGAGCATCTATATCAGGCGTGACTGCCGGAAAATGGGATTGGGAAAAAGGCTGTATCAAGCGCTGGAGGGAATTTGCCGCGCGCAGGGGCTGCGCAACTTAAACGCGAGCATCGCTTTTTCCGAGACCGAGGACGCCTATCTGACCTGGGATAGCCTGCGATTCCACGAGCATCTGGGATTTCGAAGGGTGGGCACGTTTCATCGCTGCGGCTATAAATTCGGACGGTGGTACGATCTCGTTTGGATGGAGAAGATGCTCGGCGCGCACGACCCGCAGCCCGCGCCGGTGATCCCGTTCCCCGATTTGGATGAGGGGATCCTGCGCGCGGCGGGTGTGCGCGAAGGCTGACGTTTCATTCGCGGCGGTTCCATCAGAAAACGATGCGGCTACAGCTGACGCAAAAAGCGCGGCTGCGGCGCTCTCAAGGCCCTGCGTTCCACCAGGGAGCGCTGCGCCTTGTTTTCTTCCCTCGCCACCGAATTTGGCGCGGAGCGTAAGGATACGCAGCCCTCGCGATGTGGAGAGCGTATGAAGGGGATCGAACCGCGCAGATTTGGGCAATTGGGTTGTTCAGGCGGGGTAAAAGATGATATAATACAAATAAATACGTCGAAAAAGGAGAATCGCGTATGAAAGGAATCGTGCTGGCGGGCGGTGCGGGAACGCGCCTGTATCCGCTGACGATGGTCACGAGCAAACAGCTGCTGCCTGTCTATGACAAGCCGATGATCTATTATCCGCTCTCGACCCTGATGCTTGCGGGTATCCGCGACATCCTCATCATCTCCACACCCGAGGACACGCCGCGCTTTGCGCATCTGCTCGGGGACGGCAGCGCATTTGGGCTGCGACTTTCCTATGCCGTGCAGCCCTCGCCCGACGGGCTCGCGCAGGCCTTCCTGATCGGGGAGGACTTCATCGCGGG
>CAZKRQ010000142.1:0-5683 GCA_964555125.1 uncultured Oscillospiraceae bacterium | reverse complement strand
AGGCGTTCCCGTTCGTGATCGTCGCCATCAACATCCTGATCGCGGTCGCGAGCGACTTTGAGTCGGGCATCAAGGGCGCGATGGCGATGGCGGAATACGGCGACCGCTGGTGGCTGTCGTCCGAGAATGTCTGGCTCTATGGCGGCTGGTGGAACTGGGTCAACGGCATAGCGGGCATTGTCAATATCCTGTGCATGACCGGCTGGTGGGGCATTTATCACTCCAAAAACCGGCACGACATGCTCTGGCCCGACATGACCGTCTGGTATATCATCGCGTATGATGTCTGGAACTTCCAATACACCTACCTCAACCTGCCGACCCACGCGTGGTATTGCGGCCTGGCGCTGCTGCTCGCGCCGACGGTCGCCAACGCGTTCTGGAACAAGGGCGGCTGGATTCAGAACCGCGCGAACACCCTCGCGCTGTGGTGTATGTTCGCGCAGGTGTTCCCGCTGTTCCAGGATCAGGGCCTTTTCGCCGTCATCCCGTCGCTCTATGCGGACGGCGTGATGAATCCTGCCGTCCGCCCGACGGCGGTCGACCCGACCATGCAGGGCGTGCTCTCGATCCTCTCGATCGCGATCAACGCCGTTGTGCTCGGCATTATCATCAAGCGCGCGGTCGAACAGAAGAAGAACCCGTATAAGAACGAGATCTTCGCCGGAACCCGCGATTTTGAGCTCGCGATGGCGCGCGCAGAAAAACAGTGAGATAAAACCCGTCTTGCAGAGAACCCCGTTCGGCCTGCGCCGGACGGGGTTCTCTTTGTGGTAAAAAGAGCCGAAATGGTGTAATTATCGGATTTTCTCAAAAAGTTTGGGGGCAATATCGGGTTATGCGTCTGAAATGCTGGGATTGATTTTGCCCTTTTGCCGTGGGCTTGGAGAAAGCGGGGCTTTACTGACCCGTGATAAGGAAAATGTAGCCTCGCGAAGGACGATTATGAAAGACAGCGAAGTGCTGGGAAACGAAATTGCCGATACGGCGGGATGAAGTAGGCGCGGCACGATTCAAAGATTTTGGATTGCATGGTAGCGTTTTTCCCGACCGTTTCAAATTTGCTGACGGGAGTGGCGGAGAAGGGGAGCGGATAAAAGGGGAATGGCGGAGAAGGCCTTGGACGTGCAGTTCCGGGCCTCGTCGTTTTGCTTTTGCGTGTGCTGATATGGTATAATAGCCGCAAATCATCCAGACGGGGACGCGATACGCCGCGCCGCCTGCGAATCGGACGAGGCGGCGCGCAAAAGCGCGCGAAAATGTCGCCGGATATAAAAAGTATCGAGCGGGGGGAAGCGCTGTGACAGTACAGTCACTCTTAAATTCGGAAAAGATTTTTTTGCTTGACGGCGGAATGGGAACCATGCTGCAGGCGGGCGGGCTGGACGGCGCGCTGCCCGAAGCGGCGGCGATCACCCACCGCCGGCTGGTCGTGTCGGTGCATCGGGCGTATGTCGAGGCCGGGGCAAGGGTGCTCTGCGCCAACACCTTCGGCGCAAACGCCAAAAAGCTCGCCGGAAGCGGTTATACGCCGGAAGAGGTCATCGCCGCCTCGCTCGACGCGGCGCGCGAGGCGGCGCAGGATCGCGCGTTGGTCGCGCTCGACGTCGGCCCGCTCGGCGCGCTGATGGAGCCGAACGGGGAGGCCACGTTTGAGGAGACCTATGCGCAATACGCGCAGATCATGCGCTGCGGCGAGCAAAGGGGCGCGGATGTGATCTATATCGAGACAATGACCGATCTCGCCGAGATCCGTGCGGCGGTGCTCGCCGCAAAGGAGAATACCGCGCTGCCCGTCTTCGCCTCCATGTCGTTTGAGGCGGACGGACGCACCTTCACAGGCTGCCCGGTCGAGGCTGCGGCGGCCGTGCTCGAGGGGCTGGGCGCCGACGCGGTCGGCATCAACTGCTCGCTCGGCCCCGACGAGATCTATCCCATCGCGCAGCGTCTGTGCGCCAGCACCGCGCTGCCGGTGCTGATTAAGCCCAACGCGGGCCTTCCCGACCCCGCCACGGGCGCTTACCGCGTCGACGCGGCGGCGTTTTGCGCGGCGATGAGAAAATACGGCTCGCTCGGCATCGCGGCGGCAGGCGGCTGCTGCGGCACGACGCCGGAATTTATCTCGAGCCTGCGACCGCTGTTCGAGGGGGCGGCGCGCGCGCCGCGGCAAAACAGGCGGCGCGGGGTGCTTTGCTCGGGCATGGAGGTCGTGTATCCCCATGAAAAGCCGCTTCTGGTGGGCGAGCGCATCAACCCGACGGGCAAAGGAAAGCTGAAAGCGGCGATTTTGCGCGGCGATATGGCGGTTGTGCAGGCGCTCGCGTCGGAGCAGCAGCAGACCGGCGCGCAGATGCTCGACGTCAACGTCGGGTTGCCCGAATGCGACGAGCCGGCCTGCCTTGTGCAGGCGGTGCGCGCGGTGCAGCGCGTCAGCGGCCTGCCTCTCGTGCTCGATTCGGTCGACCCGGCCGCGCTTGAGGCCGCGCTGCGGATCTATTGCGGCAAGGCGCTCGTCAACTCGGTCAAGGGGGAGGCGTCCTCCCTCGAGGCGATCTTGCCTCTCTGCCGCAAATACGGCGCGGCGGTCGTGGGCCTCTGCCTTGATGAAAACGGCATTCCCGCGACGGCGGAGGACCGACTCGCCATTGCGCGGCGCATCGTCGACGCCTGCGACCGATACGGGATACCGCGCGAGGATATTTATCTCGATACGCTGACCTTGCCCGCGAGCATGGGCGAGGAGGGGGCGCGCGTAACGCTTGACACGCTGCGCGAGGCGAAGGCGCGGTTCGGCGTCGGGACGATTCTCGGCGTGTCAAATATTTCGTTCGGGCTGCCCGACCGGGAGATTCTCGGCGCGCATTTTCTGACCCTTGCGCTTGGCGCGGGGCTCAACCTTGCGCTGGCGCATACGGGGCAGCGCGCGTTTACCGACGCCTATGAGGCGGCCTGCGCGCTGTTGGGGGACGATCCGGGCGCGGCGCATTACATTGCGCGGCGTTCCGGCGCGGCGGAAAACGAGCCGGGGGCCAAAGAGCGCGCGCTGACGCTGCGCGAGGCGATTCTGCACGGGCTTGCGGCCGAGGCGGAGACAGCGGCGCGCAAGGCGCTGAAAACGGTTGACGGCGGGGCGCTCATTGACGGCGAGTTGATCCCCGCGCTCGACGAGATCGGCGAAAAATATGAGTCGGGAGAAATCTTTTTGCCGACGCTGCTGCGCGCGGCGGAGGCGGCAAAAGCGGCGTTTGCCGCCGTGCGGGAGACGATGCCCGCCGGCGGCGGCAAGGGCGACCCCGTTGTCATCGCGACGGTGCGCGGCGACGTGCACGACATCGGCAAAAACATTGCGGGCACCCTGCTCGCCAACTATGGCTATGACGTGATCGACCTCGGCATCGACGTTCCCGAGCAGACGGTCGTGGAGGCGGCGCGGCGCAGCGGCGCAAGGCTGGTCGGCCTGAGCGCGCTGATGACGACGACCGCGCCCGCAATGAAGCGAACCATCGAGGCGCTGCGCGCAGCGGGCCTCGATTGCAAGGTGATGGTCGGCGGCGCGGTCATCACGGAAGAATATGCAAAACGTATCGGAGCGGATTATTACGCTTCGGATGCCAAGAAATCCGCGGATATTGCAAAGGAAGTATACCGCCGGTAAGCCGGGCGAGCCGAACGACCGCGCTTCGGCCTAAGCGGTATACGCGGCTTCTGTGGATTGTGGCCGGAGGTGTTCGGATTTTCGCAAAGCGCCGGATGGAAAAGGGCGGGCGTTTGAAACAGGAAGCAGCCGGCGCTTCGCTCACCCTCAAAAAGTGCTTAAAATTTAAAGCATATGAGAGATTTTTTATGGCCTTTAAGTCACAGGCCCCCGATAAAATCGGGGGCCTGATTATGTGCCTTTTTATCCGGTTATGTCCGAATTACATCATAAGAACTTTTTGCGCTTTTGGCATGGGCATATGCCGATCTATCACTTAAAGCATGTTGGAAGCAAGCCGGAGCGCCGCGAGCGAGCTTGTACCCAAAGGGCACAGGCAAGCGAGCAGCGAAGGCGCGGCGGAGTCTTTTTCGGAAAAGGGAAACGTAGCGGAGTGAGCGCACCGGCGGCTTTTCAAAAGAAAAGTCGCCGCAAGCAAATGGAGCTTGCGGCGACGTGGTGCCGGAAGCGGGGGTCGAACCCGCACGGTGTCGCCACCACTGGATTTTGAGTTTTCAATGATACGGCTTATACCGCCGATTTGGCCGCCTTTCAGGAGATTAGAACCGAACCCCCAAAGCCAGTATTTTCAAGGGTTTTGAGACGGTTTCCTGTGAAAAACCTTGATTTATAAGGGCGCATTGAGTTTTTTCGATTTAGCTCCCAATTTTGCAAAACGGAGGGATATTGGAGGGATGTTGAGAGGGTAGCAGTTCCCTCCGAACAACAACTGCGTGCATTAACACACGCGCTAAATTCATTTTCAAAGCATACGATCATCTGCCATTGACAAATTTTATTAAGGAGATCGTAAACTATGAAATTTAAACCTAACGATTATTTTCTAAAGCAATACCCCGATTTGCTAAACACCAAAGAGGTAGGCGAAATTCTGCGGATAAGCACAAAAACGGTTTGCAAAATGATCCACGAGGGCGAAATAAAAGCTTTTAGTGTGGCAAGAAAGACACTCGTTCCCAAAGTCTATTTGCTTCAATATATCTATGGCAAAGATGCGCCGAAAATTGACGACTTGGTAAAGATATATGGAGGCGAAAAATGAGATCAAGAATGCACTATGAAAAACTTTTTGCCCCGTATCCTGATGTTGTGACTTTGCCGGAGTTTTGTAATATGCTCGGCGGTATCGGTGATAGCACAGCCCGAAAACTTATACGGGCAAACAATGTCAAGCACTTCTACATAAGGTGTACATACTTGATTCCAAAGGAATGTGTGATTGATTATGTGATGAGTGAACATTATGCAAATTATCGAAGAAAACTAAACGCACAAATTTAATGAAAACTACGCCTGTTATATAAAAGCAGGCGTAGTTTTCTTATATACAGATTTCCACTCACCAGTCAAGCAGTGATTCTAATTCTTTATATTCTTCAGGATATGTATTTTGGTCAATACAATTTTTGAGGGTACTAATATCTATATCCACAACCTCCATGTTTTCAACAGTAAGGCATTCAGGATAATTTCTAATTACAAAAATGGCTAAATGCCTTGGAATCCCCATAGTTTGTAATCCGATAACCTTCAAATCTGTTGTCCCATATTCCAAATAATCTACCCATTTTGAACTGGAATCATCAGAAAATCGTGCAGAACAAATAAGACTATAATTCAGCAAATAATTCTTGATTTTAAATCTTAAAGCATTATCTATATCGGACATTAACTCGTTAATTATGAAATTAATATGTTCTTTATTGGTTGCATCAAAAGCAATATAATTACCTTGATAAAATATAGTTCCCTTATTCCTATAATCTGTTTCCGATAAAATAGAACTTGTGCAAAAGAGCGCGAAAAGTTGAGCAGTAGGGCGAGGATAAAAGGAGCCATTGTCAACACCGAGCAAAACAGCTACCGTTAGTTTGTTCAGGACTAAGGAGGTAGCGGAAAGGTGTTAAGAATGGTGTCAACGCCAATTTGAAATTGTAAGAAAACGCCGAAGAAATTTTGTAGTTTTTC
>CAZKRQ010000141.1:0-5714 GCA_964555125.1 uncultured Oscillospiraceae bacterium | reverse complement strand
ATCGCCTGACGCCGACCCTCATCGAGGAGGGCTTTGTGTATATCGCGGAGTCGCCCCTGTTTGAGATCACCACCAAGGACAAGACCTATTTCGCCTATACCGAGGGCGAAAAGGCGGAGATCCTCGCGAGGCTCGAGGGGAAAAAATACGCCATCCAGCGCTCGAAGGGCCTGGGCGAAAACGAGGCCGAGATGATGTGGATGACGACGATGGACTATATCGCGGCGCACGGCGTCGAGTATCTCGACGAGCTTGACCTGAGCTGAGAGGGGGGGAGAGAAAATGGCGAAAAAAAAGAAAGAGGCCCCCATCCGCAGGGAGGTCGGCGAGGACGTCTATATCGCGGGCGCGGGCATCACGCAGGAGATGCCGATCGTCGATACCCTGCGCCAGAATTACATGCCCTATGCGATGAGCGTGATCGTGTCCCGCGCGCTGCCCGAGATCGACGGCTTCAAGCCCTCGCACCGCAAGCTGCTTTACACGATGTACGGAATGGGCCTGCTGACCGGCGCGCGCACCAAGAGCGCGAACGTCGTCGGCCAGACCATGAAGCTCAACCCCCACGGCGACCAGGCGATCTATGAGACGATGGTGCGCCTTTCCCGCGGCAACGAGACGCTGCTGCACCCTTATGTCGACTCCAAGGGCAATTTCGGCAAGAGCTACAGCCGGGATATGGCCTTTGCCGCTTCGCGCTATACCGAGGTCAAGCTCGCGGAGATCAGCGGCGAGCTGTTTCGCGACATCGCCAAGGACACGGTCGACTTTGTGGATAACTACGACGCGACGATGAAGGAGCCGACCCTGCTGCCCGCGACCTTTCCGACCATTCTGGTCAACTCGAACATCGGCATCGCGGTCGGCATGGCGAGCGCGATCTGCCCTTTCAACCTCGCCGAGGTCTGCGAGACCGAGGTGGCGCTGCTCAAAAACCCCGCGCACGACATTTTTTCGACCCTCAAGGCACCGGATTTCCCGGGCGGCGGCCAGCTTGTCTACGACCCGGAGGCGATGCGCCAGATCTACGAGACGGGCCGCGGCTCGGTGCGCATTCGCAGCAAGTATGAGTATGTCAAGGCAGGCAACTGCATCGAGGTCACCGAGATTCCGCCCTCGACGACCATTGAGGCGATCATGGACAAGCTTGCCGAGCTCGTCAAGGCGGGCAAGGTGCGCGAGCTGAGCGACATGCGCGACGAGACCGACCTCAAGGGCCTGCGGCTGACCCTCGATCTCAAGCGCGGCGTCGACCCGGAAAAGCTGATGCAAAAGCTGTTTAGCCTGACGCCGCTCGAGGACAACTTCGCCTGCAATTTCACGATCCTGATCGGCGGCTATCCGCGGCTGATGGGGGTGCGGGAAATTCTGCTCGAGTGGACGGAGTTTCGCCGCGGCTGCATTCGCCGGCGCACCGCCTACGACCTCAAGGGCAAGGAGGAGCGTCTGCACCTGCTCGAGGGGCTCGAAAAGATTCTGCTCGACATCGACAAGGCGGTGCGCATCGTCCGCGAGACCGAGGAGGAAAAGGAGGTCGTGCCCAACCTGATGATCGGGTTCGGCATTGACGAGACCCAGGCGAATTATATCGCCGAGATCCGGCTGCGGCAGCTCAACCGCGAGTATATCCTCAACAGAACCTCGGAAATCGAAAAGCTCAAGGAGGAGATCGGCGACCTGCGGGATATTCTCGCGCAGAGCGGGCGCATCGACAGGATCATCATGTTCGAACAGGCTGAGGTCGCGAAAAAATACGCGCAGAACCGCCGCACCGAGATTCTGTACGACGCAAGCAGCGATTATGTCGAGGAGGCCGAGGCGGTGCCCGATTACCCGGTCACCATCTTTTATACCGCCGAGGGCTATTTCAAGAAGATCACGCCGCAGTCGCTGCGCATGAGCTCCGAGCACAAGCTCAAGGAAAACGACAGCATTGTGTTTTCGCTGGAATGCAAAAACGACGTGCACCTGCTCTTCTTCACCAACCAGCGGCAGGTGTATAAATGCCGCGCGAACGACTTTGACGACGGCAAGGCGAGCGTTATCGGCGACTATGTCGCCGCCAGGTTGAATATGGGGGAGGGGGAGTTCCCCGTCGCGATCGCCGCGACCGAGGCGTTCGCGGGCCACATCCTCTTCTTTTACGACAACGGAAAGGTCGCGCGGGTGCCGATGAGCGCCTTTGAGACCAAGACCAACCGCAAAAAGCTGGCCAACGCCTACTGCGCGAAGGCGGAGCTCGTAAAGGCGGTGGTCTGCGAAACCGAGGAGGAATTCGCGCTGTTCTCCAGCCAGGGCCGGATGCTGCTCGTCAACAGCGCGCTTGTGCCGGTCAAGCAGGCGAAGGACACGCTCGGCGTGCAGGTCATGACCCTTAAGAAGAACGCGGTGGTCGACCGCGTGGAGCGCGCCGACAAGCTCAGCCTCGAGAATCCGCACCGCTACCGCACCCGCAATCTGCCGGCGGCGGGCGCGTTTCTCAAGGAAGAGGATCTGGGCGAACAGCTCACGCTGCTCGACTGAGCGAACCGGCGAGAACCATAGAAAAACAAACAGGGGAGGAGACGGCGATTTATCGCGTCTGCTCCCCGCGCTGTTTATTGAAGTAGGGCGCACTTGAGGGGATTTTGCCATGAACTGCTTTTTGAATTGCTTTTTTTCGGGATAATTGATATACTGTTCGTGCCAAACAAATCTTAATAACGCTATAGGGTGGTCTCCTGTTTTAGATAGGGGTAGTCTGCCTGTTTAAAGTTGCGATTCAATTCGGATTCGGTAAAAATGCAATTCCACTTGAATCGCAATAGGGCTACCTTTTGTGTTTAAGATTTGTTTGGCGACAATCGGAGTTGCGTTTTTCGATGTGTGCGGCTTCGGTTGCACACATTTTTTTATTGCGGAAGGAAAGTGCGAAATGAAAAAAATTATGAATCTGCTTTTAGCTCTTATGCTGATGCTTTCGTTCGCGGCTTGCGGCGGGGAAGCGGCGCCAGGCGATCAGGATGAAGCAACGCCGCCGCAGAGTGAAAGCAGCAATGACGAAGTAAAGACAGAAGAAAATGAGATTGTGTTTTCGGAGATGGTCGTTGCCGACAACGAGGAATGCCTTATCAAGATTACTGGAATTGATCCGAACAGCCCGTCGGGTCTCAGTATAAAAGTACAGCTTGAAAATAAATCAGCAGAAAAAACATATATGTATTCTCTGGATAACGCGGCGATTAACGGCGTTCAATGTTTTCCGGCGTTTGCGTCGGAGGTTGCAGCGGGGAAAAAATCCAATGATGAGATACTCTTTTTTAGTGACAGAGAAAAATTGGAGAAAAACGGAGTCGGCGATTATACTGACATAGAGCTGACCTTCCGCGTTTATGACAGCAATGACTGGTTTGCCGATGCCGTTGCAAAAGAGACAGTTCATATCTATCCCTATGGTGAAGAAAAGGCGGTTCAATTCGTCAGGGAGCCGCAGGCGACTGACAATGTGATGATCGACAATGAATATGTTACAGTTGTTGTAACAGGCTATGAAGAGGATGAAATCTGGGGGTATACAGTTCAGCTGTTTTTATTAAATAAGACCGACACAAATGTGATGTTTAGCGTTGACAAAGCGTCTGTAAACGGATATATGGCTGATCCATTTTATGCGGAATCTGTTTCTCCGGGGAATTGTGCTTTTAGTTCAATGTCATGGTCTGATACCCTACTCGAAGAAAACGGTATCAAAGATATTGAAGAAATCGAGTTCAAATTCCGAGCATACAACGAAGAAGATTGGACAGGCGATGATTTTGCAAATGAAACCATAGTTCTGCATCCGTGAACATGACGTATCTTTTTCTATGGATGGGTTGCTTTAAATTGCTTTTGAAAAGCAGGTGGGTAAAAAGGACGCATCGATTCCGAGAAATTGCGGTTTGCACAGATGATTTGATACTGTATCAATATAAAAAGAGCACAGGGCAGGCCGCACCGGCTTGCCCTGTGCTCTTTTTGTGCAGGTTCTCCTGTTTTGATTGCACCCCCAAGGGAGGCAAAAAGAGGATAAACGTGTACTGAGAATAACAGAGAATCAAAGCCGCGCGGCGATCTGCGCGCCCATCTCGGCGCAGCCGACAAGGGTCATGCCCTCGCTCATCATGTCGCCGGTGCGCAGCCCCGCGTCGAGCGCCGCATTGACGGCGGCCTCGATCTCGTCGGACTCCGCCTGCATACCGAAGGAGTATTTGAGCATCATCGCGGCGGCGAGGATGGTACCGATGGGGTTGGCCTTGTCCTGTCCGGCGATGTCCGGCGCGGAGCCGTGGATCGGCTCATACATGCCGTTCGTGCCCTCGCCGAGCGACGAGGAGCCGATGGTCCCGATCGTGCCGGTGATCATGCTCGCCTCGTCCGAGAGAATGTCGCCAAACATGTTCTCGGTCAGGATCACATCGAATTGGCTCGGACGCCTGCACAGCTGCATCGCGGCGTTGTCGACATACATGTGGTCGAGCGTGATGCCGGGATAATCCCCCGCAATGCGATCGACCGTCTTTCTCCACAGGCGGGAGGAGTCGAGCACGTTGGCCTTGTCGACGCTCGTGACATGGCCGCGGCGCTTTTGAGCGGTCTCAAACGCGACGCGCGCGATGCGCTCGATCTCGTGCTCGCTGTAGGACATGACATCGGTCGCGACCGCCTCGCCCTTGATCGTCTCGGTTTTGTGCTCGCCGAAATAGACCCCGCCGGTCAGCTCGCGCACGACGACGAAATCGATGCCCTCGCCGACGAGGCTCGGCTTGAGCGGGCAGGCCTGCGCGAGCTGGGGGAAGAGCACGGCGGGGCGCAGATTCGCGAACAGGCCCATCCGCTTGCGGATGCCGAGCAGCGCCTTTTCGGGCCGGTTGGAGGGCGGCTGATCGTCCCATTTGGGGCCGCCGACCGCGCCGAGCAGAACGCTGTCGGCCGAAAGGCAGGCCTCAACGGTCTCGTCGGGCAGGCAGACGCCGGTCGCGTCAATGGCGCAGCCGCCGGCGAGCACCTCGTTGTAGCGGAAGTCGTGTCCGTGTCTGGCGGCGATCCTGTCAAGCACAAGCAGCGCCTGATCGATGATTTCGGGCCCGATGCCGTCGCCCTTGATGACGGTGATGTGTTTCGTCATGGCAATTCCTTTCCTTTGTGAAAGCGGATTTTGCGCCGAGCCCCTCCTGTGCGGGGACGCTCGATCGTTTTGGCTTGTCCGAGATACCTGCGCGCCGCCGCTGCGGCAGACAACGGCTCTTGACGCACAGGGCGGCGGCGCTCAACGGTTCCGCAGCGAGTTCATATAGCCGTTGGCGTGGATGATGTTCTGGATGAATTCGGGGAAGGGCTGCGCCTGATAGGTCTCGTTTTTGGTGAGATTGGTGATCACGCCGGAGTTGAAATCGATCTCGACCTCGTCGCCGTCCGCGATGCCGTCGCTCGCGGCCTCGCACTCGAGGATCGGCAGGCCGATATTGATCGAGTTGCGATAGAAAATGCGCGCGAAGGTCTTGGCGATCACGCAGGCGACGCCGCTGCCCTTGATGGCGATGGGGGCGTGCTCGCGCGACGAGCCGCAGCCGAAATTCCAGCCGCCGACCATGATGTCGCCCGCCTTGACCCGGGTCACGAAGGAGGCGTCGATGTCCTCCATGCAGTGGCTCGCGAGCTCTTTGACGTCCTGTGTGGCGAGGTGGCGCGCGGGG
>CAZKRQ010000140.1:0-5841 GCA_964555125.1 uncultured Oscillospiraceae bacterium | reverse complement strand
CCTGCGTGTCCTCCGTCATGCCGAGCTGCTGCATGAGCTCCTGCGCAGCGTTGTAGCCCATCATCTTCTGGCGGTTGTTCATGGCGGCCACCTCGATGATGATCGCGAGATTTCGCCCGGAGGTGACCGGGATGGTCACGATCGGGATCTCAACATCGAGGATGCTCGTCGTCGCGTTTTCGAGGTCGATGACGCTGTAGGACTTCCCCGCTTGCCACTGCTCAAGATTGATGACGAGGTCGACCCTTTCGGAGAGCTTGACGGCGCCTACGCCGAAAATACGGCGGACGTTGATAATGCCGACGCCCCGCAGCTCGACAAAATGGCGTATGTTCTCGGGCGCCTGCCCGACGATCGTGCGGTTTGAGGTCCGGCGCAGCTCAACCGCGTCGTCGGCGATTAACCGATGCCCGCGCTTGACGAGCTCAATGGCGGTCTCGCTTTTGCCGACGCCGCTCTCGCCGAGGATCAGCACTCCCTCGCCATACACCTCGACAAACACGCCGTGCCGCGTGATGCGGGGCGCGAGCGCGACGTTGAGATAGGTGATGGCGGCGGACATAAAGTTGGAAGTCGAGTCGCTGGTGCTGAGCACGGGCACCTCATATTTTTTGCCACATTCGAGCATGGCGTCGAAAATCTGAATGCCGCGCGAGACAACGACGGCCCGGGGATGATAGGAGAAGAGCAGATCAAGGGCCTCATAGCGCTTTTGCTCGCTGAGCTGCGAGAGATAGGACATCTCGACCCTCCCGCAGATCTGGATGCGGTGAGAGTCAAAAAACTCGGCAAAGCCGGTTAAAATCAGCGCGGGCCGGTTGACATCGGAGGAGTCGATGTGAATATCCTTTGCCTCGCAGGGCAGATAGACCGGCGTCAAATTCAGCTCCTTCAATAAGACGTCGAGCGTCACATAATAGGTTTGCACTTTGCTCCTCCTCAATCAAGAGATATTTATTGTAATTATACTCTATCTATGCGCAAAAGTGCAATCTTCCCCGCGGAATTTTCAGTTGGTCGCCCGGATGGAAAGCCTGAGCGTGAGGGCCGGATCCTGCCCGCCGCCCGACGCATACACCTCGTCAAAAAAACTGTGATCCAGCAGATTTACGCCGTACCGCTGCATACATTCGCGCGTGGCGAAGGTGAAGGCCTGTTCGAGCGCCTGCTCTCCCTGCGCCTCGAGGCGCCTGCGAAATTCGCGGTCGGTGCGGGCGCGCTGCCACACGGAGTCCTCCGTGACGAGACGCGCGCTGCAATCGACAAAATAGTCGCGCCACCAGCGGTCATACGTCACCTTTACGCGCGGCTCGGTCAGCCACGCGCTCACCGCGCCCTGCGGCGTCTGCATGTTTACATACTGCTTGAACCGCCGGTTTTGTACTATATGGAGGGCGTCCATACGCGGCTCCTCCTCTTTTTTTTCCGCCTCCTCCCCCGCGCAGAGAACGAGCGCCGTGCAAAAAAGCGACTCGTCGCGCAGCTCAATATAGGGCAGCAGCGCCAGGCCGTCCGTCAGCCCGTTGCTGACCTGATAGAGCGGAAAGCCCAGCGCGTCCCCGCCCGATTCCGGGTCCTCGCACAGGCGGACAAATTCGGTGAAATCGATGTCGGCGCGCACAACTTTGTCAAGTAAATCCACGCCGTCGTCGCAGGCAAACACGCTCATGCCGCAGTTTGCGTAAAACATGCTGCTCAACTGGCGCATCGTTTCGACAAGCCGCCCCTCAACGCCGCTGCCGAGCAACACCGCCGTCAGCTTGTCAAAGCTCAGTTCTTTTTGCGCCAGATCCTCCAGCGCATCGAGCGCGACGCTGAGATTTTCTCCTTTGCCTGAGAAAATCCGATACTTCGGCAGATCGGAATTCTCCTCGCCGGCCTCGAGTTGAAAGCACATCGCGCTCAGCGTATAGATCCCTTTTTCACAATCAATGGCGACCGTCTCGCAGAATTCCCGCTCGGCCAGCTCGTGCGACAGGCTGCTACAGCCCGCCAGCGGCGAAAGCAACAGGACGGCGGCCGCCAAAGAGGCAAAGCGTTTCATGCGCATGTCTCCCCTCCTCTCTCCTGCCGGACGCGCCGGGCAAGCGCCAAAATCCCATATGCGGCGGCGCACAGCTTGACGGCGAGCGCGCACAGGTCGACAAACACGATCAGCAGGCTCAGAATATCCGAGGCGCTGCCGTTTTTTGAGATGAGCGCGGCGAACAGAGGAAAACGGCCCGCCTGCAAAAAGTGCCCCAGCAGCGCTTTCAGCAGCACGAACACCCCGCCAAACAGCGCCGCGCGCAGCCAGACAAATTCCATGAAGCTTTGCGCGACGCTGTCTTCCGCGCGCACCTTGTCGCCGAGCGCCCAGAACAGCACCGATTCCGCGCTCAAAAGCTGCGAAAGGGTCAGCGCGGCGGCGGCGCGCGGGTTGAGCGCCCCATAGCCTGCGACAAGGTTGCGCAGCGAGAGCAGGGGCGCCGTCTTTATAAGAGCGGCCGCCAGCAGCAGCATGGAAAGCCAGAAAAAAAGCGCCGAAAGCCGCGCCACACCCTCAATGCCGCTGTAGACGCCGTAGGCGGCGCCCGCCGCGAGCAGCAGCAGGATCAGCGTCGTGTCGGAAAACTTGCCGTAGAGGAAGCTGAGATAATCGTGCAGGGTGAAAAAGCACAGCCCGGCCCACACAGCGAGCAGGAGGATGCCGGCCGCGCAGAGCAGGCAGCGCAGCGACCGGCAAAGCCGCGCGCGGCCGGCAAAATTCCGCGCGGTGTAAGCGGCCAGCGTGAGAAGCGCGGCCGACACAAGATAGGCGAAAACCGTCTCGCGGGTCTGCCCGCCCATGCCGAGCGCGGAGATCGTCACAATGTCCGTTGTCGCCGTAAAAAGCAGCAGCGCGCGAAGCTGGCGGGCGCTGATCTTGTGGTTGGGGTCATTCATCTTTCTTATGCGCTCCAAACAATTGATAGAGAAGGCGGAACTGCCCCGCCGTGTGCAGCCAGCTCTTTTTCACCACCCCGTCGCGCAGCAGCGCGCTCGACGCCGGGGAGAAGGGCGCGGTGTAAGGGATGCCGTAGGATTCCACGGCGCACAGATCGACCATCACGACAAGGAAGCCCGCCGCGATGCCGCCGATGCCCAGCAGGCCGCCCAGAAGGATAAACACAAACCGCAGCAGCGAGGCGGCCTGATAGAGGGTCGGCACCGTAAAGGAGCACAGCGCCGTAAAGGCGACCGCGACGAGCATCGGGTTGCCGATTATACCCGCGCTGACCGCCGCGTCGCCGATCACGAGCGCGCCGATCAGGCTGACGGCGTGGCCGACCGGGCGCGGCAACCGCAGCCCGGCCTCGCGCACGATCTCGTAGAGCAGGTTGATCAGCAGCGCCTCGCCGATCAGGGAGAGCGGCGTGTTTTGCTGCGAGCCCGCCAGATTGAGCAGGAGGCCGGAAGAAAGCGCGCGGGGGTGAAAGTTCGCGACCGAGAGATAGAGCCCGGGCAGCAGAAAAGAGACGAAAAACGCGGCGATTTTGATCATGCGCATCATCGTCGTGTACCACGCCTTATTTGTATAGTCGTCGACGCACTGAAAATTTTCGAGGAACAGATAGGGCGCGACAAGCGCGAAAGGGGTGCCGTCCACGAGGATGCCGACCCTTCCCTCGATCAGCTTGGCGCACAGCGCGTCGGGCCGCTCGGTGTGCCCCGAGCTTGAAAACAGCGAGAGCTTCCGCTTGCGCTCGTTGAGAAACGGCTGCACAAACCCGCTTTCCAGCACCATCTCAAGCGGCGCGTGTGTGAGCCGCTGCTCCAGCTCCTGCACGAGCTTTGCCGGGACGCGGTCCTTTAAATAGACGAGCATCGCGTCGGTGTTGCTCAGAGATCCGCACTTGAAATACCGAAACACGAGCCGGTCGCTCTTGATGCGCCGCCGGATAAGGGTCATATTGATCTTGACCGATTCCACAAATCCCTCGCGCGACGAGCGAACGTTTTCTTCGGTATAGCTCTCCGAGATACCGCGGGTGGAATAGCCCTGCGCCGAGACGCAGATCGCCTTGTCGATTCCGTCGATCAGCAGTGCGGCGCAGCCCGATAAGATTTTATCCGAAAGCTCCTCCCAGTCCTCGCACACCGTGCAGTCATACAGGCGCGCGTCCCCCTGCGTGAAGCTGTGAAACAGCTTCTGCGCGCTGAGAAAGGGGCTGCGCCGCAGGCCGTACAGGCGTTTAAACAGGATTTCATAGCAGAGCATATGGCTCGTCATGCCGTCGCACCATACGAGCAGACAGTCATGCCGCCCCGCCTTCATGCGGTTGACGATCACGTCCCCGCTGTTTCCAAATCGCCGGTGGAACATCTCCTCGTTGCGCGAGACGCTGGCTTCAAGCTTCATCCGAATCACCTCGCGAATATTATTGCCCCGACGGCGCAAGAATATTTCTGAAAGCTCTTTCGGACGAACCACCCGACCGCCGCCGCAAGCACAGGCGCACAAAACAGATTTGTGGGGTAATGCAAAGCGATGATTACCGTTGCTGTCAGAACACTGATTGTCTATATTCTCATTATCGGGATGCTGCGCATCATGGGCAAGCGCCAGCTCGGCGAGCTCCAGCCGAGCGAGCTGGTGACGACGATCCTCGTCTCAAATCTCGCCTCTCTGCCCGTTGAGGATACCGAGCTGCCGCTTGTCTCCTCGCTGCTGCCCGTGCTGCTCATCGTCTCGCTGGAGATCCTCGTGTCCTATTTTGAGGTGCGCAGCCAACGCGTCTCGGAGGTTGTCAGCGGAAAGCCCAAGGTCGTCATTGTCGACGGGCGCATCGACCAAAGCGTGCTGCGGGAGCTGCGCTTCAGCATCGACGACCTGCTCGAGGCGCTGCGCAATAAAGACGTCTTTGACCCGCGCGAGGTCGCCTACGGGATTGTCGAGACAAACGGGACTCTGAATATATACAAAAAATATGAGAGCCGAGAGGTCTCAAACGCCGATTTACAGCTCAAAAACGGGGGTCTTGACCGCCCGCCGGTCGCGCTGGTGCTTGACGGCGTCGTGCAGGAGGAGGCGGTCGCGCTGTGCGCGATGACGCAGAATGAGCTCGCGCGGGCGATCGACGGGCTCAATCTCCGGCTCTCGGAGATCTTTTTATTGCAGCTCGACAGCGACGGAAAATATTTTGTGATTAAAAAGGAGGCCGAACCATGAGGCGCATCCTTCCCGCATTGCTTCTGCTCGTCGTGGTCGTGGCGCTGACGGCGGCGGGCACGCTCTATACCGACCGCGCCTTTCTCCTTCTTGAAGAACACCTTCAGAAAGCGCGCAGCTGCGCGCTCGCCGGCGATTATGCCGGCAGCGACGCCGAGCTGCGCACGTATAACGATGAATTTGCGCGCCGTCAGGATCTTCTGCTGCTCTTTGTGGACCGCAATCTGGTTCTGGAGGCGCGCGCCAACGGCTCGGTGCTGCTCTCCTATACCAACGAGGAAAATCTACAGGACTTTCTCGCGGAGCTCGACCGCACCGTGCAGCTGCTCTGCTCGATACGCGCCACACAGCACAGGATCCTGTAAGAAAAGCGGCGCGGGCCCTCGCTGCGCCGCTTTCCGGCCGCAATCCTACGCCGCTTCCACTCATAAAAAACAGCCGCATAAAGCGGCTGTTTTTGTCTGGGAAAAAATTATTTTTGATCGGTTCGATAGCGATTGAGCTCGTCCATAAAGGCGTCGATGTCCTTGAATTCGCGATCGACCGACGCAAACCGAACATAAGCCACGTCGTCGATTTTGCGCAGCTCCTCCATGGCGAGCGTGCCGATTTCGGTCGAACTGACCTCGCGCTCCATCGAATTGAGAACG
>CAZKRQ010000139.1:0-5866 GCA_964555125.1 uncultured Oscillospiraceae bacterium | reverse complement strand
CGCGGCTGCCCCGCGCAAGCCGCAACCCCGAGCTCGCGCGGCTGACGCGCGGCAAGCCCCGGGTGCTCATCCTCAACAAGAGCGATCTGGCTGACCCGGCGTTGACGCGGGATTGGCTCGAGTATTACCGCGCGCAGGGATTTGGCGCCATCGCAATACAGTCCAAGGACAGAAGCGCCCGGGCGCAGTGCGTCAAGGCGCTGTGCGGCGCGGCGCAGGGGGCGCGCGGCAAGCCCCGCGTGATGGTCGTCGGCATCCCCAACGTCGGGAAATCCACCTTTATCAATATGCTCTCGGGCACGACCCGCGCCAGGGCCGAGGACCGCCCCGGCGTGACCCGCGGCAAGCAGTGGGTCTCGCTGCCGGAGGTCGAGCTGCTGGACATGCCCGGCGTGCTCTGGAAAAAGCTTGAGGACCAGCAGGGCGCGCTCAAGCTCGCGTTCACGGGCTCGATCAAGGACGACGTGCTCGACGTCGAGGCGCTTGCGGTCTGTCTGCTCGACGCGATAAAGCCGCTTTACGCCGCGGCGCTCACGGCGCGCTTTAAGCTCACCGGGCAGCAGCTCGCCGGGAGCGGCTATGCGCTGCTCGAGGCGGTCGCGAAAAATCGGGGGATGCTGCTCGGACGCGGCGAGCTCAACACCGAGCGCGCGGCGATCACCGTGCTCGACGAGCTGCGCGGCGGCAAGCTCGGGCGCATCACCTTTGAGGCGCCGGACGAGCCATGATTTACGAGCAGCTTTATGCGTTTGACGTCGCCGTGCGCGGCGGCTGCGCGGGCGTGATGTGCGGCGTGGACGAGGCGGGGCGGGGGCCGCTGTGCGGCCCGGTCTGCTGCGCGGCGGTCGCGCTCGACCCGCAGAGCCGGTTTGACTGGCTGACCGATTCCAAAAAGGTCAGCGAAAAGCGGCGCGAGCGGCTTTACGACGAGATCACGGCGCGGGCGCTGTGCTGGTCGGTCGAGCTGGTGAGCGCGCAGGTCATCGACGAGATCAACATTCTCGCCGCGACAATGCTCGGCATGAAGCGCGCCGTCGAGGCGCTGGCGGTCAGGCCCGCGCTCGCGCTGATCGACGGGAACCGCGCGCCCGCGCTGGATATGGAGGCCCGGACGGTGGTCAAGGGGGACGCGACATCCGCCAGCATTGCGGCGGCCTCGATATTGGCCAAGGTCACGAGAGACAGGTATATGCGCGCGCTGGACGAGCGCTATCCGCAATACGGCTTCGCGCGGCACAAGGGCTACCCGACCAGGGCCCACTATGAGGCGATCGAGAGGTACGGCATATGCGAGGAGCACAGGAAAAGCTTTCTGAAGGGCGTGCGCTTTACAACCGAAGTATAGGCGCGCTCGGCGAACATGCCGCCGAGGTGTTTCTGATCGCGAACGGCTATGAGATCGCGGCGCGCAATTTCTCCTGCCGCTATGGCGAGATCGACCGCGTCGCGCGCGGCGAGGGATACCTTGTTTTTGTCGAGGTCAAGACCCGCGCTAAAGGCGCGCCGGTCGAGGGGGAGGAGGCGGTCGACCGGCGCAAGCAGGAAAGGCTGCGCGCCGCGGCGGCGCTCTGGCTGCAACAGTTCCCGACCGGGCTCCAGCCGCGCTTCGACGTCATCGTGGTCGAGCACGGCGCGCGCTCGTTTCGGGTGGCGCGGCATATCCAAAACGCATTCTGACAAGGGGAGGCGCTATGGCGGTTTTCACAATCGGCGATCTGCATCTCTCGCTGGGCACGCAAAAGCCGATGGATATTTTTGAGGGATGGGGCAATTATACCGAGCGGCTGCGCGCCAACTGGGAGCGGCTTGTCGGCCCCGAGGACACGGTCGTCGTGCCGGGGGACATCTCGTGGGCGATGCAGCTCGAGGAGACGGAGGCGGACTTTCGCTTTCTCGACGCGCTGCCCGGGCGCAAGATCCTGCTCAAGGGCAATCACGATTACTGGTGGACCACCCGCAAAAAGATGGACGCCTGGCTCGCGGAAAAGCGCTTTACCACGCTGCACATCCTCTTCAACGACGCGTATGAGGCCGACGGCCTGGGACTCTGCGGCACCCGCAGCTGGTTTTATGAGGAGGGCGAGCCGGACAACGAAAAGATACTCAACCGCGAGCTCGGGCGCCTGCGCGCGAGCCTGCGTGCGCAGACCGGCGGACCCTGCGGGGAAAAGCTCGTCTTTCTGCATTATCCGCCCGTGTATTACCGAACGGAGATCGAGCCTGTCACGGCGGTGCTGCGGGAATTCGGCGTGCGCCGCTGCTTTTATGGCCATGTGCACGGCCCGAGCATCAACTATGCGTTTAACGGCGTGCGGGACGGGATCGCCTACAAGCTCGTTTCGGCGGACCATCTCGGCTTTTGCCCCTACCGCATCGCGTAGCGGGGCCGCGCGCGGCGGGGGAGCCGCGCGGGGAAAAATCGCGCGAATCCGGGCGGATTTGGGTATGGAAATCTGTCTTTGTTTATGATACAATAGTAAGGATTTAAATTTGGAGGATTGACAATGGCACTGATTGAGCACAGCAAGACCGAAGACGGCAAGTATGAGCTGAAGGTCACGATCGACCCCGAGCGGTTCAACAAGGCGGTGGAAAAGGTCTATCGCCGCGAGATCAAAAAGATCAGCATCCCGGGCTTCCGCAAGGGCAAGGCGCCCCGCGCGGTCATCGAGCGCATGTATGGCGAGGGCTTCTTCCAGGAGGATGCGCTCAACGACCTGCTGCCCGACGAGTTCAGCGAGGCGGTCAAGCAGGCGGATATCGAGATGGTCGGCCGCCCCGAGGTCGATGTGGAGGAGATCAGCAAGCAGGACGGCGCGAAGGTCAAATTTGTCGTGACGCTGCGCCCCGAGCTGGCCGTCAAGAAGTATAAGGGTTTAGAGGTCACGAAATCGGTGCATACTGTTGAGGAGGCGGATGTCGACGCGGAGCTCAACACAAGGCGCGAGAAGGGCTCGCGCATCGTGGACGTCGACGGGCGTCCGGCGGAGAACGGCGATATTGCCGTGATCGATTTTGAGGGCTTTAAGGATGGTGTGGCCTTCAAGGGCGGAAAGGGAGAGAAATTCAACCTGACGCTCGGCTCGGGCCAGTTCATCCCCGGCTTTGAGGAACAGGTCGTCGGACATACGATCGGCGAGGAATTCGACATCAACGTCACCTTCCCCGAGGACTACAACGCCGAAGAGCTTGCGGGCAAGGCGGTTGTGTTTAAGATCAAGCTGCACGAGCTCAAAAAGAAAGAGTTGCCCGCCCTCGACGACGAATTCGCCAAGGATGTCAGTGAGTTCGACACGCTCGACGAGCTCAAGGCGGACATCCGCGCAAACCTCGAAAAGAAAAACGAGGAGAGCGCCACCGCGGCGGCGGAGAACAACCTGCTTGAACAGGTCGTCGACTCTCTCGAGGGCGACGTGCCCGAGGTCATGGTCGAGGAGAAGATCGACGAGATGCTGCGCGAGTTCGACTATCGCCTGCGCTCGCAGGGGCTCGACACCAAGTCCTATCTCAAATATATGGGCGGCGACGCGTCGGCGCTTCGCAAGTCTTACAGGGAGAGCGCCGAGAAGCAGGTCAAGTCCCGCCTTGCGCTCGAGGCGGTCGCCCGCGCCGAAAAGATCGAGGCGAGCGCGCAGGAGATCGAGGACGAGTTCAAAAAGCTCGCGGAGAGCTATAAGATGGAGGTCGACAAGCTCAAGGAGCTGCTGACCGAAAAGGAGATCGCGGCGGACATCAAGTGTAACAAGGCGGTCGACCTCATCAAGGAGACGGCAAAGATCGTCGAGGAGAAGGTCAAGGCCGGCGCGGAGAAGGCGGCGAAGAAGACCTCGGGCAAAAAGGCCAAGGAGGCGCCGCAGCAGGACGGCGGCGAGAAAAAAGAAGACGCAGAAAAATAATAAGACCTGCGTTTTCATACAATGGAAATCGGAGGTGTTTTATTCCATGAGTCTAGTCCCAACCGTAATTGAACAGACCAACCGCGGCGAGCGCGCCTATGATATTTTTTCCCGCCTGCTCAACGACCGCATCGTGATGCTCTGCGAGGAGATCAACGACACGACCGCGAGCCTTGTTGTCGCGCAGCTGCTCTTCCTCGAGGGGCAGGATCAGACCAAGGACATCAGCATGTATATCAACAGCCCCGGGGGCTCGATCACCGCGGGCATGGCGATTTACGACACCATGAACTATATCAAGTGCGACGTCTCGACGACCTGCATCGGCATGGCGGCCTCGATGGGCGCGGTGCTGCTCTGCGCGGGCGCGAAGGGCAAGAGATTCGCGCTGCCCAACAGCGAAATCATGATCCATCAGCCGCTTTTGGGCGGCTTGCAGGGCCAGGCCTCCGACGTTAAGATTCACGCGGACCACCTGATGCGCACCCGCGAGCGCCTCAACCGCATCATGGCCGAGGCGACGGGGCAGCCCATCGAGACCATTGAGCGCGACACCGAGCGCGACAATTTTATGACGGCGCAGGCGGCCTGCGACTACGGCCTGATCGACGAGGTCATCACCCAAAGACAATAACCGGAAATGCGAGAGCTCTATGGCAACGAATAAACGAACGATGAGATGCGCTTTCTGCGGCAAAACGCAGGACCAGGTAGACCGTATGCTCGTCGGCCCCAACATTTTCATCTGCAACGAATGCGTGACGCTCTGCTATTCTCTGCTCGAGGAGGACGGCCTTGTGCCCCCCGTCGAGCCACAGCGCAAGCCGCCACGGCAAAGCGCGCAGAGCAAGCCGGGCGAGCAGCGGCTGCTGCGCCCGCGTGAGATCAAGGAGATTCTCGACCAATACGTGATCGGCCAGGAGGACGCCAAGATGGTGCTCTCGGTCGCGGTGTATAACCATTATAAGCGTATTGCGAACAACGCCGCCAAGAAAGAAAACGACGACGTCGAGCTGCAAAAGAGCAATATTCTGCTGCTTGGCCCGTCGGGTGTCGGCAAGACCTATCTCGCGCAGACGCTCGCCAGAGCGCTTGACGTTCCCTTCGCCATCGCGGACGTGGAGAACATCCTGCTCAAGCTGATTCAGGCGGCGGATTTCGATATTGAGCGCGCCCAGCACGGCATCATCTACATCGACGAGCTGGATAAAATCACGCGCAAGAGCGAGAATCCCTCGATCACCCGCGACGTCGGCGGCGAGGGCGTGCAGCAGGCGCTGCTCAAGATTATCGAGGGCACGGTTTCCAATGTGCCGCCCGCAGGCGGCCGCAAGCACCCGCAGCAGCAGTTTATCCAGATCGACACGACCAATATTCTCTTTATCTGCGGCGGCGCGTTTGACGGAATCCAGAAGATTATTGAGCAGCGCGTCGCCAAGTCCTCCCTTGGCTTCGGCGCGCAGCTCAAGGACGTCAGCGACAAGGCGGATGAAAACCTGATGAAGCAGGCGAGCGCGCATGATGTCGTCAAATTTGGCCTGATCCCGGAGCTCGTTGGTCGTCTGCCCGTTATCACGGTGCTCGAGAACCTCGACGAGGCAATGCTTGTGCGCATCCTCAAGGAGCCAAAAAATTCTCTCGTCAAGCAATATGAGAGAATCATGCAGATGGACGGCGTCAAGCTCACCTTTACCGACGACGCGCTCAACGAGGTCGCGAAGAAGGCGATCGAGCGGAAGAGCGGCGCGCGCGGCCTGCGCTCGATTCTTGAGACGAGATTGATCCCGATCATGTACGAGGTGTCTTCGCGCAGCGATGTTCGGGAGATCACCATCGACGCCGCGTGCATTCAGGGCGGCGAGCCGCATATTGTTACAAAGTAAGGCGTCGCGAACAGGCAAAGGGGCGTGAAGCCCTCGAATAAGAAGCGCAAGAGCAAAGCAAACTATTTGGGTTTGTTTTGCTCTTTT
>CAZKRQ010000138.1:540-5943 GCA_964555125.1 uncultured Oscillospiraceae bacterium | reverse complement strand
CCACTCATATTTGAGCATCATAAAGCCGATGCAGCCCGCCGTCGCGGCATACAGCTTGGCATAGTGGAACCAGCTGTTCATGTAGAGATAGGTCTGGTTGTTGAGCGCCCATTCCGCCCCCATCGCCGCACCGATATAGATCGCAACGAAGTAGACCGTCAGCGCGGCAGGAACCAGCACAAAGAAGAACAGGCCGCCCTTTTTGGAGCGCCGCGCGAGCTCATTGAGCAAAATGAGTCCCCCGAACACGAGCAGCCAACCGAGCAGCTGCCAGCCCGCATTCTCACCGTAAAGTTGAAAAAGCATGACAAAATTCTCCCCTTCTTTTTATTCTGAAGAACGCGCGTTTCGCGGCGATTCCATTAGAAAACCAAGCGGCTGCATCTACCGCAAAAAGCGCGGCTACCGCATTCTCAAACCCCCTGCATTCCACCAGAGAACGCTGCGGGTTTCGGCCCCGCATCTGCGCGCTTTGCTGCTTCGCGGGCCCCGAAGGCACTTCGTTTTCTTATCTCACCACCGCTTTCACGCGGCCTCCCCGACTGAAATCGGAGGGCCGTCCTGTTACAGACCGGCCCCGGCGGCGCGCAACGCCCAAATTATTTGCAGCGCCGCCTCCGCCCCGCCTGCCGGCGGGCGGCAATACGCCCCTTATACCGCTTTCACTGCTCCTTTTTCCCGAATTTGATCTTAAACTGGCGCTTGACCATATAGGGCAGGATCGCCTTCATCTTATCCTCTGTTTTATACATTTTGCTGCATTCCGGGCGCTCGCGATAGAGATGGATCGCATCGAAGCCGCATTTTGTGGTGCAGACGCCGCAGCCGATGCATTTGTTCTCGTCGACCACCGACGCGCCGCAGCCGAGGCAGCGCGCCGTCTCGATCCTGACCTGCTCCTCGGTAAAAGTTTTGTGGGCGTCGCGGAACGATTTTTTATAATCGATGCTCTCGTCCATGCCCGCGATCTGGCGGGACGCGCTGTCGTAGCTGTCCAGCTCGATATTCTGCTTGTCGAGCTCGACGAACCGGCGGCGGTTGCGCCCGATCGTCAGGCTGCTGTTGGGCTGCACAAAGCGGTGGATCGAAATCGCGCCCTCCTTGCCCGCCGCGATTGCGTCGATGGCGAATTTGGGCCCGGTATACACGTCGCCGCCGACAAAAATATCCGGCTCGGCGGTCTGGTAGGTGACGGCGTCGGCGACCGCGCCGTTGCCGCGGCCGAGCTCGACCCGGCTGCCCTTGAGCAGCTCGCCCCAGACGATGCTCTGCCCAATGCTCAGGAACACATGCTCGCACTCGACCGTCATCGTCTCGTTTTCATCGTAAACCGGGCTGAACCTCCCGCTCCCGTCATAGACCGAGGTGCATTTCTTGAATACGACGCCGCTGACCTTTCCGTTTTGGGTGAGGATCTCCTTCGGCCCCCAGCCGCAGCTGAGCCTGACGCCCTCCTCCTCGGCCTCGGCGATCTCCTCGGCCGAGGCGGGCATACCGTCGCGGCTCTCCAGACAGAACATCGAAACCGTATCCGCGCCGCAGCGCCCGCTTGTGCGCGCGACGTCGATGGCGACGTTGCCGCCGCCGACCACGACCGCGCGGCCCCTGACCGCGTAGCCCTCGTCTGCGCCGACCTCGCGCAGAAAATCGACCGCCGTCATGACGCCCTCGGCGTCCTCGCCGGGCACGCCGGCCATCCGGCCGCCCTGGCAGCCGATCGCGATATAAAACGCCTTGTAGCCCTGCTCGCGCAGCGCGTCGAGGGTGACATCCCTGCCGACCTCCACGCCGCAGCGGATCTCGACGCCCATCTCGCGCAGCACGTCGATCTCGGCGGCGACGACGTCTTTTTCGAGCTTAAAGGTCGGGATGCCGTAGACCAGCATACCGCCCGGCTTGTCGTTTTTCTCGAAGACGGTGGGCTTATATCCCTTTTCCGCGAGGAAATAGGCGCAGCTCAGCCCGGCGGGTCCGCCGCCGATGATCGCGATCTTCTCGTCAAAGCCGCCGCCTGTCGTGGGCGCGACGACCGGCGGTATGTAGCGGGTCTGCGCGTCCAGATCCTTCTGGGCGATGAACTTCTTGACCTCGTCGATCGCGACGGCCTGATCGACCGTGCCGCGGGTGCACGCGTCCTCGCAGCGGCGGTTGCAGACGCGGCCGCAGACGGCGGGGAACGGATTCTCCCGTTTAATCAGCGCGAGCGCCTCGGTATAGCGCCCCTGCGCCGCCATCTTCAGATAACCCTGCACCGCGATGTGCGCCGGGCAGGCCGTCTTGCAGGGCGCGGTGCCCGTGTCATAGCAATTGACGCGGTTTTTGTCCCGATAGTCGACCGACCATTTCTCGGGCCCCCATGCGACCGCGTCGGGCAGCTCCTGCTTCGGATATTCCACCGGCCCGTTTTTGGTGCACAGCTTTTGCCCGAGCTTGACCGCGCCCGCCGGGCAATATTCGACGCACCGCCCGCAGGCGACGCAGTTCTCAGTCTTCACCCGCGCGACATAGGCCGAGCGGCTCATATTCGGCGTGTTGAACAGCTGCGAGGTGCGCAGCGCGTTGCAGACATTGACGTTGCAGTTACAGATGGCGAAGATTTTTTCTTTGCCGTCGATATTGGTGATCTGGTGCACAAAGCCGTTGTCCTCGGCCTTCTGCAAAATCGCGAGCGCCTCTTCATAGCTGATATAACGCCCGCCCTTTTGGGTCTCGACGACATAGTCGGCCATGTCGCCGACCGCAATGCACCAGTCGTCAGGGTTGTCGGCGCAGCCCTCGCCCATCTGCGCGCGGGACATGCGGCAGGAGCAGGGGCTCGCCGCGAACTTGCCGTATTTTTTGAGCCAATACGAGATATGCTCGATGTCGGCGGTCTGGTTCTCCATCTCGATGGCCTTTTCGACCGGGATGACATGCATCCCGATGCCCGCGCCGCCCGGCGGCACCATCGGGGTGATGTGCTCGAGCGGCAAAAAGGTCATGCGCTCAAAAAAGGCCGTCACCTCGGGGTGGTCCTGAATCTGCTGCTTGTTCATGTTGAAGAACTCGGCGCTGCCCGGCACAAAGCGCGGCAGCACATAGCGCTTCTAATGGTTGGGGTTCTTTCCGTCCAGATTTTCCCAATGATATTCGATGATGCCGCGCAGCGCCATCTCGTCGAGCAGCTTATGCAGCTTTTCCGGCTCCATGCCGGTCAGCTTGCGAATCTGCTCGAAGGTTTTGGGCTTGCGCACCTTCATCTTGAGCGCGACGTCGGCCATCTCGTCGGTGACAATCCCGGCCAGGCCCCAATACTCGGGGTCGTCGCCGGTCAGCTCGCGCAGCTTCGCGGGGATGCGGTCGGTGACCATCTGACCCAGCTTCTTGATCTTTTCGCGCGGCTGCGCGTCGTGCGGAATCTCAAACGGCAGCCCGCTCTCATCCAGCGGAAATTTTGTCTCGCTCATATCTTCTTTCTCCTTGCGTAAACTCCCTTGATAATCTCTATGCTTTCCGTTCCCGTCATACTGCGTCGGCGTCGAAAAAAAATGTCTGATCGCCGCCCTGCGTCCCGTCGGATGGCCCGGCGCGCAACCGCTGTGGTCGCGCCAACCATTGTGAATAGTTTAACTCGCGCGCGTAAAAGTTTCAATCCATTGCCCGCGTTTCGTGGAAAAACGCTAAAACAGCGGTTGCTATTTGGATAAAATGTATGATAAAATTTGCCTGTGGTCTCTGGTATAGCCACGAGCAGAAGGAAGGTGTTTTCATGCAATTCGCAAAATTGTCCGCGCCCAGCCTAAAAGACCTGTTTGTGCAGCAGCTGCAGGGCATGATTCTCTCCGGCGAGCTGCCGATGGGCGCGCAGCTGCCGCCCGAGCGCGAGCTCGCGCAGCAGATGCAGGTGAGCCGCGCCGTCGTCAACGGCGGCATCCTCGAGCTGGCCAAGCAGGGCTTTTTGGAGGTTCTCCCCCGTCAGGGCGCGTTTGTGGCGGATTACCGCAGCAAGGGGAACCTCTCGACACTCATCGCGATCATGGAGTATCAGGGCGGCGTTCTGGGCCGGGATGAGGTTCGCTCGATCCTCGAGGTCCGGCGGGCGCTCGAGCATCTGGCCGCACAGCGCGCCATCCAATACGCCTCCAACGAGGCGCTCGCGCAGCTCGGCGGGCAGCTCGTGCGCCTCGCCGGCGCGCAGGACCCCGCTCAGGCCGCCGAAGCGGCATTTTCTTTTCAACACGAGCTGGCGCTCGCCAGCGGCAACAGCATCCTTCCTCTGATCTACTATTCCTTTCGCGCGCCGGTTCTCGCCCTTTGGGTGCGGTTTTGCCGTCTGTACGGGATACCCGCGCTCTGCCGCAACACCGAAACGCTGTATACGCATATCTGCAACCGGGACGGCGCGGCCGCCGCGCAGTGGATCGACGAATACCTCGAGGAGGCCATCAGCGGCCGTCAACAGATCTACGCGGATCGATGACGGGCTTCGCCGCCTGCGCGGGGGGCAGTTCTTCTGTCCGGCGCCTGCCTCCAAGGCCGATCCCCGGCTCGCGCCCAAGCCGATTCGCGGCAAAGCCCGCCGCGCGCAAATACGGGCGCTTCCCGGCGGGAGCGCCCGTTCTCGCTTTTCCTTTCCAATCGGGCGCGTAACACATGTGGACGGGCGGAGCCCGTTCGTATTCTTTTTCCGCCCGCGTTTGTGATCTTTTTTTACTGTCTCATTGCATCCGCCGCAAAAAGCCGCTATGCTTCTCACAGGAGGTGTTGCTTCAAATGGCAAACGAGGAGAAAAAGGATTTCAACGCAATGCTGCTCTGCGACAAGGACATGCCCAAGATCCAGCTTGTGACCGACCCGGCAACCATAAAGAAATACGGCGGCGAGCGGATGTATTTCGCGCCGCCGCGCGCCTATGACCAGATCATGCGCCGGGTTCCCCGGGGAATGCTGACGACCGTCGGCGCGATTCGCGCGCTGTTTGCCGCGCAGCACGGCGCGGATTTCACCGACCCGATCACGGCCGGGATTTTTGTCTCGATCGCGGCCTGGGCCAGCGAACAGCGCGACGGCGACAAAACGCCGTATTGGCGCACGCTCAAGGCAAACGGCGAGCTCAACCCGAAATATCCGGGCGGCGTCGAGGCGCAGCGCCAAAGGCTTGCGGCGGAAGGGCACGAGATCGTCGTCCGCGGCCGCACGAATCTGCGCTATTATGTCCTCGACTATGAAAAAAAGCTGTTTCCGCTCAGTTGAACGGGAACAGCGATTGTCCGCGCGGCGCGCAGACGCCCGAAATCTCGAAGAAGCGAAGCTTCTATTCCGAAAAACGTATCGTATTCTCAGCCGGGATGCGGGCCTTGACGCCGCCGCATAGGGGCGCTGCGCAAAGCCGTATCCGTGGGACACAGTGGAGTAAATTAAAAA
>CAZKRQ010000138.1:0-530 GCA_964555125.1 uncultured Oscillospiraceae bacterium | reverse complement strand
GGCATAAACGGACGGGCGGCGCGTTGTGCCGCGCCTGTATTTCCATGCTGTAAAAAAAGAAAAGAGCAACCTCGCGGCTGCTCTGAAAATCCAAACAATGACCGGCGGAAGCTCTCCGCCGGATGTCAATGCGTTGATTCACCGCAACTGCATTTTCCTGTGCGGCGGCAAGCAGGTCTCCTGACTCGAGCTCATCGCCCCTGCGCGCCTTCTCGGATTCTCTCCAATGGCCCTGCGCAGCGGCTCCCTCTCACAGTGACGGGTTCGTTTCGGATTTGCACCGAATTCCCTTTTCATCCCTCTCGGGAACATGCCGCTCTATTCTTTTGTCCTGCACTCTTTATACCACAACGCCGTTTCTCTGTCAAGAAATTGTTTTCCGAATTCCTCTCTTCTTCCGCCTGCGGCCCCCGGCGAAATTTTGAAGCGGCGTATGCTTCGTGATAGAATCGGTTCGACAAATCCGCATTTGCAGGGGTAAAATCCATGAATAAGAAAGTGAAAATAGGTCTGGCGATCGCTTTTGCGCT
>CAZKRQ010000137.1:4507-5956 GCA_964555125.1 uncultured Oscillospiraceae bacterium | reverse complement strand
TGCCCCAGTTCCTGAAGGAGCTGGCGGGAAACGCGGATAACCTTGTTGATGGTTTCCACCATATGCACGGGAATGCGGATCGTCCGGGCCTGGTCGGCAATGGCGCGGGTAATGGCCTGCCGGATCCACCAGGTCGCGTAGGTCGAGAACTTAAAGCCCTTGGTATAATCAAACTTCTCGACCGCCTTAATCAGGCCGAGGTTCCCCTCCTGAATCAGGTCGAGGAACTGCATCCCCCGGCCCACATAGCGCTTCGCGATGCTGACCACGAGGCGCAGGTTGGCCTCCGACAGCCGCTTGCGCGCGGCGAGATCCCCCTCCGACATGCGGATGGCGAGCTCGATTTCCTCCTGCGGGGTGAGCAGCGGCACCCGGCCGATCTCCTTGAGATAAACCTTGACGGGGTCGTCGATGCCCTCGACGACCGTCGCCTCCAGCGCGTCGACGTCCTTGCTGATGGTCTTCTCCAGATCCTCGTCGGTGAGATCCTCCACGATCTCGATGCTGTGCCCCTCGAGCGTGTCATACAGCTTGTCCACCTGCTCGACATCGAAGTCCATCTCCTCGAGCACGTCGTTGATCTCCTTTGTGGTCAGCTTGCCCTTCTTTTTCCCCTGCTCGATCAGATCCTTGAGCAGCGCTTTCTTGTCCGCCATCCGTTCTACCTCCGCAAAATCAGTGGGTGTTTCCGTTCTTTTTCTTTTCTATCAGTTTTTGAAGCGCCATTGGGTCCGCCGCCTTCACCTGCTCCCCGGTCGGTGCTTCCCGGCTCCTTACAATTTTGTCGATGAGAAAATCCGCGTCCTCCGGGCCAAAATTGACGCCCGCCGCCTCCGCCACAATGCCCGAGAGGATCGACAGCCGGTTGGGCGGCAGCGCCGACGACATCGAGGCGACGCCGCTGAACTCGTCCCGCTCGATCTGCCCGCACATCGCCGTGAAGATCGCGCCCTCGTCCTCCGAGAGAAAGTCCTCGGGGCGGATCTGCGCGCGAATCGCCCCGCACAGGTCCGGGTTCGCGTACAGCACCGCGAGCAGCCGCCGCTGCGCCGAGGCCGCCGCAAGCCGTCCACCCGCCTGCTCCCGGCCCCGCAGATGGTATTTTTCCCCGGCGCTCTGCACAAGCTTTCGCTCCTGCTCGCGGGTTTGCTTTCGCTGCGCGCCGCGCCGGATCCCCTCGATCTGGGACACAAGCGCCTGCTTGTTGACCCCCATATCCGCGGCGACCCGGCCCGCGTAGAGGTCCCGCTCGGTCTCCGACTGCGCGTGCGCGAGCACGGCCGCCGCCTCGCGCAGATACTGCACGCGCCCGTTGTCGGTGTCGGTGTCATAGCTGCGCTTCGCCTTTTTCAGCTGATATTCGGTCGAGTTCGCCGAGCCGTCGAGCAGCTCGCGAAACTTGTCCGCGCCGTATGCCTTGATAAACTCGTCGGGGTCCTTGGCGCCCTC
>CAZKRQ010000137.1:0-4497 GCA_964555125.1 uncultured Oscillospiraceae bacterium | reverse complement strand
TGACATTGAGATTGGTGTTTTTGAAAAGGTCGATCGCGCGGCGAGCCGCTTTCTGGCCCGCGCCGTCACCGTCGTAGGCAAGCACGACCTCGTCGGCGTACTGCGAGATGATGCGCACCTGCTCGTCGGTCAGCGCCGTGCCGCAGGCGGCGACCGCGTTGTCGAACCCGGCGGCGTGCAGCGCGATGACGTCCATCTGCCCCTCGCAGAGGATGATGCGGCGCGTGTCGGTGTTTTTCGCGATCTGCATGGCGAAGATCGCGCGGCTCTTCTTGAACACGGCGGTATCCCGCGTGTTGACATATTTTCGGCTGTCCCCGGCGATCGTCCGCCCGGAAAAGGCGATCACATTGCCGCGCAGATCAAAGATCGGGAACATGACCCGCTCGCGAAAGAAATCATAGACGCCGTTTGTTCTCTCGTTGCGGGAGCACAGCCCCGCCTCCACCATCTCGTCGTCCTGATAGCCGCGGCCGCGCAGATGGTCGCGCAGAGCGTTCCATCCCGCCGGCGCATAGCCGATGCCGAACCGCCGGATCGTCGCGTCGGCAAGCCCGCGCTGACGCAGATAGGCGCGAGCATTGCGGCCCTCCTGCGAATTCAGCGTGTCGAAGAAAAACCGCGCCGCGAGCCGGTTCATCTCAAAATTGCGGCGGCGGCGCGTATACCCGCTGTCGTCGGTGTCGTCGGGCATTTGCAGGCCCGCGCGGTTTGCGAGCCATCGCACCGCCTCGATATAGTCGAGGTTTTCCCGCGCCATGACAAACGAGATCACGTCGCCGCCCGCGCCGCAGCCGAAGCAGTAATAGGAGCGCGTGTCGGCATACACCGTGAAGCTCGGCGTCTTTTCATTGTGGAACGGGCACAGCCCCGTATACAGCCTGCCGCGCCGCTTCAGCGCAACCGACTGGCCGATCACCTCGACGATGTCGTTTCGGTCGTGCAATTCTTCAATAAAGCTCTGGGGCAGCGGCATGGCGTTCCTTTCCCGAGAATCTGCTCTTCTGCATAACAAGTGTCTTTTTCAGGGCGTTTCGTTGCGGCTGCGTCCCCCCCTCACCGCAGCGACCACGATTTGGGGATAAACAGCTCTTCAAAGCAATGCACGGCATACGCGTCGGTCATGCCGGATATGTAATCGGTGACGGCGCGCTCGGCGCCCTCCTCGCCGGCTATCTCGCAGTAAAAGCTGGTCATATGCTCCGGGTGCCTGACATAGTGCTCAAACAGCGCCCCCACCAGATCCCGAACCTTGTGCTCCTCGCTCTTGACCGCGCCGGCGACGTTGAAATAGACCCGGTCAAACATGAATCGATACAGCTCGTCATAGGCCTGCGCCACCTCGCCCGAGAAGGAAAGCGTCCCGTCGAAGCGGTCGATGAGGTGGGTGATAAGGGTCGTGATCCGCTCGCTCTTGCGGCTGCCGAGCACCCGGTGGACGCTGTCGGGCAGCTCCTCCTCGCGCAGCACCCCGGCCGTGATCGCGTCCTCGACGTCGTGGTTGAGATAGGCGATGCGGTCCGCGTGGCGGACGATCTGCCCCTCGAGCGTCGCGGCCCAGCTCCCCTTTGTGTGGTTGCGGATGCCGTCGATCGTCTCCCAGGTCAGGTTGAGGCCCTGGCGGTTCTTTTCCAGCTTCTCGACGACCCGCACGCTCTGCTCATAGTGGGTGAAGCCGCCCGGGTTGAGCTCCGCGAGCGCCCGCTCGCCCGCATGGCCGAACGGGGTGTGGCCGAGATCGTGGCCGAGGCCCACCGCCTCGGTGAGGTCCTCGTTGAGGCGCAGCGCCCGCGCGATGGTGCGCGCGATCTGGGTGACCTCAAGCGTGTGGGTCAGGCGTGTGCGGTAGTGATCCCCCATCGGCGAGAGAAACACCTGGGTTTTCTGCTTGAGGCGGCGAAACGCCTTGCAGTGGATGATGCGGTCCCGGTCGCGGCTGAAATCCGTCCGCAGGTCGCAGGGCTCCTCCGGCGTCGCCCGCCCGCGGCTTTCGGACGACCTCGTCGCGTATTCGCACAGCATCTGCTCTTCAAACCGCTCCGTCCGCTCGCGCACCGTCATCTGTCATCATCCCCCTATGTCAATTATACGACATATTCACCCGAAATCCCTTTTTTCCCTCAAATTGCGCCGAAAACATTCGCCTTGCGTTTGCCCGCGAAGCGCTTCGGCCGGGGCGGGACCGCAACAAGCGGGCCCGCAAAAAAACGAAACGGCGACGCTTCTCGCGCCGCTCTCACCCTACAGGCTTTTATTGTAATCTCCGCCCCTCGCCGGCCGGCGCGCAGGGGGAACCCCGCGCCTTCCACAAAAAAAGCAGCGACCGTCTATTCGCTCGCGACCTGTGTATACCTCGACTCGAGAAACTGCGGCTCTTTTTCGCCGCGCATCAGCTCGCGATACTCCATCCGCAGCCGCTCGCTTTGCCCCGCGCGCAGCGCGACGCGCAGCGAAACCCTCTCGGCGAACTCGCTGTCGAGCACCGATGCCTCCAGACCCTTGAGCAGATGGGTCAGGCGGTCATACTCGGCATAGGCGCATTCCAGAGAAAACAGATCACAGGGCGCCATCACCGCTATGCCCGACGCCTCTATCGCGAGCCGCGCCCCCTCGGTATACGCGCGCACAAGCCCGCCCGTGCCGAGCAGCGTGCCCCCGAAATACCGCGTGACGACGACCGCCGCGTCGACAATGCCGCGCAGGCGCAGCGCGTCGAGCACCGGCAGGCCCGCCGTGCCCTGCGGCTCGCCGTCGTCGGTGTACCGGCACAGGTGATCCGCCCGCAGCGAAAACGCCCAGACATTGTGCGTCGCCGTTTTGTGCCTCGACTTGACCGAGGCCACAAAGTCGAGCGCCTGCGTCTCCGATGTCACCGGCGCGCAGGCGCCGATAAAGCGGGACCTCTTTTCGGTAAACGAGGCCTCCGCCGGGTTGCACAGCGTTTTATATTGCTCATCCATCGTCTCACTCCGAAGCTGTCGGGCGGGGCCGCGCCGCCCGTTTTCGACACAAAAAGCGGGTTTGGTTTTTGATTATAGCACAGAGAAGAAGCCTTGTAAACGGCACGCCGGCTGCGCAAGCGCCCCGCCGCGCGCCATATCGCTTTGTTCGTTTCATTCCCGGCGCGGTTGAATTCGCATACCCGTCGAAGGCCGGGACGCCCGTGACCGAGCCATTTTGCCTGTAAGCGCCGCAATTTGTCCGCGTTTTGGCCCGCACTTTCTTTTACGCCTTGCATTCGACAAAAACATTGTGTATAGTGATAGCAGTAAAGAAGAAAGGAGATGTTGATCTTGCCCAGGAAAAAGAAGGCGGAAACCGAGGCCGTCAAAACGCCGGCCAAGGCTGCCTATCCCATGCGTGAAGAACAGATCGTCGTGCAGTTTGCGGGCTCTGAGTGGGACATTGCCGCCGCGCGGGAAGCTGCGCTTGCAGCCTATGTCGCCGAAGGGCACCGTCTCTCCGCTGTCAAATCACTGCGCCTCTACATCAAGCCGGAAGACGCCACGGCTTATTACGTCATCAACGGCAAAGCGACCGGCAGCGTGTCGCTCTGAACGGCGCTGCGGACGACAGAAAAAACCTGAGCGGGTTTTCCCTCTCAGGCTTTTTTTGTGTGATTCGGGCCGCTGCGGGGCAGCGCTCACTCCATGTTGAAGCGTTTTTTGAATCTATCTACACGTCCGCCGGTATCGACGAGCTTCTGCTTGCCGGTATAGAACGGGTGGCATTTTGAACAGATTTCAACACGAATGTCCTTACGAGTCGATCTCGTCTTGATGACCTCGCCGCAGGCGCAGGTAATCGTCGTCTCCTCGTACTTGGGGTGGATGCCTTCCTTCACTGAATGTCACCTCTTTTTGTTCACAGTTGCTATAAGATAATAGCATACAAAGCCGGGCAATGCAAGTGTTTTTTCCCACATGGCAGAAATTTTGCCAAAAACCGCCCGATTTTCCCGCCGCCGGCAAAGACGCGGAGTCGGGATGCCCCACCCGGCCGTCCTTCCCCGCGCGGGGCAGGCTTCCCGGCCGTAGGGAATGCTCCGGGCGGTGGATTGCCCCTGTATGCCGCTCAGCCGAGCCCCAGCAGGGATTTCATGTCCGCCGCCAGCGCGTCGAGCACCTGCTCCGAGCCCTCCGGCGTGTTTTCCTTGGCGGTGAGATACAGCTTCATCTTCGGCTCGGTGCCGCTCGGGCGGACGATGACCGCCGCGCCCCCGGCCAGCTTCAGCTCGCACACCGTGGCGCTGGGCAGGTCAATCGGCTGCACCTTGCCTGTTGCGGTGTCGGTCGCCTTTCCGGCGCGGTAATCGCAGACCTGCTCGACCCGGCGGCTGGCCACCTCGGCGGGCGGCGCGGCGAACAGCTTCTCCATCACCGCCGCCATTTTGTCCGGGCCCTCCAGCCCCTCAAACGCGAAGTTGAGAACCCTGTTGCGGTACTAGCAGTCCTGTGCAGACAGCGCGTCCAGCGCGGCGCGCGGCGGCGTGCCCGC
>CAZKRQ010000136.1:0-6011 GCA_964555125.1 uncultured Oscillospiraceae bacterium | reverse complement strand
CTGTCCTTATATTGAAAGGCGGGGAGATTTTATGAAGAGAAAGACCGGCATCCGGGTGCGGCTGATGAGCTATCTGATTATTGTCGGCTGCCTGTGCGTGCTGGTGGTTCTGTTCTCCAACTCCACCGTCACCAACAATCTGGAAAACTCGAGGTTGTTTTTTGACTGCAACAAAAACCTCTCTGAGTTTTACGCAAACGTATATGAGATGGATCTCTATGCGCGAAACTATCTCTACGACCGAACGGCGAGCAACTACAACACCTTTCAGGAGCTGCTTGCCGCCGCGCGGGCCAATCTGAAAAGCATCGGCGAGACGGTCGACGAATCGACCCAGTGGCGCATGGAGCGGCTGGACAGTATGCTCTATTATTACTGCGTCCCGCTGCGCGACTATATCAACGGCGAGGCCAGCGTCTATGAGACCTACAGCACGCTGCTCTACCGCAAAAACCTCATCACCAACACCGCCACGACCTACTACGGCTATCTCGCGAATTATATGAAGGTCAAGACCGACTCGATGCAGCGGCTGTGGGCGCGGCAGCGCAACGCGCAGTTCCTCCTGCTCGCCGCCGTCGCGGGCCTTGCGATCGCCATGGGCGGCGTCTACAGCAAGGGGATCTACGCGCCGATTGCGGCCATGGTCGAGAACACCAAGCGGCTGAAAAAGGGCGATTACGCGCTTCAGCCGATCCGAACGAGCCTCGCGGAGATCGACATCCTCGCCGATTCCTTCAACGAGATGGCGGCGTCGGTCGAAAAGAGCGTCGACACCCTGAAGGAAAACGCGCGGCTCGAATATGAGCTGCTCAAGCAGGAAAACGACAACCTCGCGATGAAGAATCTCGTCACGGAGGCCGAGCTGCACTCGTTGCAGGCGCAGATCAACCCGCATTTCCTTTTTAACACGCTGAGCATGATTTCCAAGAGCGCCTATATCAGCGGCGACACGACGACCAGCGAGCTGATGGACAAGCTGTCGGAGTTTTTGCGCTATGCGCTCGACAAGGCCAATAAGACCTCGACCCTGCACGAGGAGATCGACTCACTCAAAAATTATATTTTCATTCAGCAAAAGCGGTTCACGGGGCATATCCGCTTTGAGGTCGACGTCGAGCCCGATACGCCCGACATCCGTATGCCCGCGATTGTTTTGCAGCCCCTGATGGAGAACGCGATCCTGCACGGCGCGAGCGCGATGACCGAGGAGGCGCTGATCGCCGTCAAGGTGCATCAGGCGGACGGGCGCGTGGTGATCCAGATCGAGGACAACGGCGCGGGGATGAAGCCGGAGGATCTCGAGGCGCTGTGGGGCAAGCTGAAGCTGGGGCTCGAGAGCTCGCCCGGCAGCCGGGGCAGCGGCATCGGCCTGAGCAACGTCTATCGCCGCCTGCAAATGTATTTCGGCGCGCAGATGCAGTTTATCATCGAGAGCGAAGAGGGGTGCGGCACCGTCGTCACGCTGACCGTTCCCATAGGAGAAAACGCGACATGAGCAGAAAATACAACGTCATGGTGGTCGAGGATGAGGAGATCGAGCGCAACGCGCTCGCGATGATGCTGCGCTATCAGTGCCGGGATGTCGGCGAGGTCTGGAAGATGGAAAACGGCCTCGCGGCCATCGAGGCGCTCAAAAATTTTACGCCGGATATTGTGCTGATGGACATCAACCTGCCCGGCATCAACGGGCTGGATACGATTCGGCAGATGCGCCAGATCAACGCCGAGATTCGGTTCGTGATCATTTCGGCGCACAGCCAGTTCGCTTACGCGCAGGAGGCGCTGCGCCTGGGCGTCTATGATTTTCTGGTCAAGCCCATCGGCGCGGAGGAGGTGCGGCGGGTGCTGGGCGGGATGATCGATCAGATGGAACGCTCGCGCACGCGGCTCGAGACCGAAAAGATCCAGCGCCAGAAGATGGACGCGATCCGCCCGGTGCTGGAGAGCGACTGCGTTTTCTCCATCGCCTCGATGCGCTCCAACTCGCCCCTCGAGGTGATCTTCGACTTTATGCAGATCCGGGTCAATTCCGGCTATGTCTTTCTCATTCGCGGCGCGGGCCAGGGGAATCTTCGGCTGAACGAGGTCAAGAACCAGATGCACAGCCTCGGAACGACCTGCATCGGCGAGATCATCAACGACGTCTGCGTCTTTGTGGCGCTCAGCGAATATCCTCTGGTGCGCAGCCGCGTTCAGGAGACGATGCGCCACATCGCCGACGCGCTGCAAAGGCGGCATATCAGCTGTCATATCGGCGTCGGCGACGTCGCGGTTTGCGCGGACGATCTGCGGCGGTCCTATGAGCAGGGGATCGCGGCGGTGCGGTATGCGGCGGCGCACGGCGAGCGCCTCGCCTTTCACGACGAGCTGCGCGGCATGAAGGAGACGGCGCTCGAGGATCTGACGGCGACGGCGGCGCGCATCTGCGAGGAGATGCGGCAGGGAGACAGGGAACGGGTCGCCGGGGAGCTGCGCAATTTCTTCGCGGCCGTGCAGCTCGGCGATGGCGGAGACCGCCGCGCGTGCGAGCAGGCGTACTGGTTGTATATCATGGTTTACGGCAGCTTTCCCGAGCTGGCGGGCGACTCGCCGCCGCTCACGTCGGACCGCGTTTTTTCCTATAAGGATATGCAGGCTCTGCGCGATATGCTGATCGAGGTTTTCGCCGAAATGACCGACCAGCTCAAGGGGCAGAGCGCGTCGCAGTCAAATCGGACGGCCGCGGCGGCGATGCAGATTGTCGACGCGCGCTATATGGAAAACCTGACCCTCGACGACATCGCGGAGGAGCTCAACTTTTCCATCTTTTATCTCAGCAAGCTGTTTAAAAAGCAGACGGGGATGACCTTCACCGAATATTTGACCAAATGCCGCGTCGAGAAGGCGAAAGAATTTCTCTCCGAGGGCAAAATGAGCGTGAAGGAGGTCGCGTTCGCGACCGGGTACCATTCGCAGGGCTATTTTTCCAAGATCTTTCGCAAATACACCGGCGTTTCGCCGAGTGAATATAAGCAGTAAAAGAGGGAGGAAGGCAGAGCGGTGGGCGAGTTCAGGGTTGGCGTGGATTTGGGCGGCAGCAAAATCGCGGCCGGCGTTGTGGACGGCGAGAACCGGGTCGTCGGGCGGTCGAGACGGCCGACCGACGCGGCGCGGGGCTATGAGGCCGTGACGAACGATATGGCGGCCGCGGTTCTGGAGGCGATCGCCGGCGCCGGCCTTGCGCCGGACGAGGTGGCGTCGGTCGGGGTCGGCGCGCCGGGCTTTGTCGACACGCGCAGGGGGCGGGTCGTTTTTGCGGCGAACCTCAATTGGCGCGACGCCGACCTGGCCGGCGCGATGCGCGCGCGGTTGGGGCCGAAAATGCCGGTTTCCGTTGCCAACGACGCCGATTGTGCCGCTTTTGGCGAGATTTTGGCGGGCGCGGCGAGGGATCGGGACAGCGCGGTGATGCTGACGCTCGGCACCGGCGTGGGCGGTGGTATTGTCATGAACCGCCGCATCTATACCGGCAGCGACGGCCTTGGCGCCGAGCTGGGGCATCTGCGGCTCGTTTACGGCGGGGAGCCCTGCGCCTGCGGGCAGAGCGGCTGTGTGGAGGCGTATTGCTCCGCGCCGGCGCTTGTGCGGCAGACGGCGCGCGCCATCGAGGCGCACCCCGATTCGCTGATGGCGCGCATGGCGCGCGAGGCGGGCCGGGTGAGCGGGCGCACCGCTTTTGCCGCCATGCGAAAGGGCGACGAACAGGCGAGGGCCGTCGTCGACCGCTACATTGAGTACCTCGCCGCGGCGGTCTCCAACATCGTCAATGTTTTCCGGCCCGAGGTGATCCTGCTCGGCGGGGGCGTGAGCAATGAGGGCGAGGCGCTCCTTGAGCCTCTCAACCGGCGACTGCCCCGCTTTGTCGCCGCGTCGGAGCAGCTGGGCTGCCCGCCGGTGCTGCGCGCGGCGCTCGGCAACGACGCGGGCATCATCGGCGCCGCCCATTTGAGCGGGATGCGGGTTCCGGCGTTTGCGTGACGCGCCCTTCTCCGCTTTTTCGCGCTGCTTCATCCAATTTTTCGGTTTCGATTTTTTCCATGTCGGTTGGATTTTCCCGTCTGTTTTTCAAAGGGGTCTTCTCTGATTCTCTCCTTTTCTCAGTGCGGGGATCGCGGGATTTCGACCGGGCCCCCGGAATCACCGGGAACATTCAGGAAAAAATCGCCGCTGCGCGGGCAGCGGCGTTTGAGACAGCATGATCGGGTTTGGTCGAGAGTGCGACGCGGCCGGGCGTTTTACGGCTCCAAGCCGCGTTGCGCGCTTTCGACCCGCGCGGCGATATAATCGCAGACCCGCTCTTTCGGGATGCCGAGAGCCACGGCGAGCTCGCCGTGAAGCAGGTCCTCGGCGCGCTTCATGAACTTTGCGTCGACCTGGCCGAACTTTCTCTTTTGCTGCTCGGCGGACTGCTTCTTCACATAAATCGACATGACCAGCTCGAGCAGGCTCTCGCAGCTGTGCAGCAACAGCGCCTGCTGATAGTGCTCGGAGAGCTCCTGAACGCTTTGATTGACATAAGCCCGCGCGTGGATGGACGGTATGCGGTCGATCATCTCCTCCGCCTTTTCGCGGGATATGACCGGCCGGATCGAGACCCGGGTGTCGACCGGCGTATAGATGACACCACCCTGATAGAGCGGCTCGAGCTGATAATAGAGGCGGTCGCCTGCAACGCCGCTCATGGCGGGCGTGGTGATGTCGAGAACGCGGCAGACACCCGTGCTTCCATATACAATCAGGTCGTTTTTTTGATACATGGCGATGTCTCCTCCCGCTTGCCGCCAGCGTCGGCCCAGGGGCGCGCGCCGCTGTAATATTTTTGCGCGATGTGTTCCTGCGTTTCGAGGCCGAGCGACGACAAACGGCGGCGCGCGCCCTCTTCTCCGCTTTTTTTGCGGTAATAGGCGCAGCCCTCGCCGACGCAGGGGCCGACCGACAGCCACCGGCAGCTTCCGTTTTCGCGCAGGCCCGCGCAGTCGGGCAGATGCAGCAAATGCCGGCAGGAATTTCGCGTCAACGCCATCTCATTTCCCCCTTTTCCGTGAAGAAAACGTGTGGTTTTGACAACTGGACTTACGTTTGTCAAAACCACACGTTGTTATCTTTATTATAGCACAAAAACGGGAAAAAGGTAAGAGACAAAATTCTCTTGTGCGCGCCCGGCCTGTCAGCGGCCGCCCCTTCCGAGGGGATCGCCGACGGTCGCGCCGCTGCGAAACAGCGCCAGCTTTGCGCAGGCGGGGCCGATGAGCTCATATAAAACAGAGGAGCTGAGGATAATCGTCAGCAGCAGATTGCCCAGATCGGGCGGCAACAGCCTGCGGCCCAAAAAGGCGAGGCCAATTGCGACCCCCGCCTGCGGCACGAGCGCGACGCCGAGCCAGTTGCGGGTGCCGGGCTCGGTCTTCGCGAGGGAGCAGCCGGCGTAAGCGCCGAGATATTTGCCCGCGATGCGGATGAGAAAGTAGCCGACGCCGACAAGGCCGAAGCTGCGCAGCGCGCCGAGGTCGAGATTCATGCCCGAGATGATGAAAAACAGGGACATAATGGGCGGGGTGAAGCTGTTGACCTGGCGAAAGATGGCGGTGTCCCGTTTGAGATTGCGGTAAACCGCGCCGAGAACCATGCAGGAGAGAAGAGGCGAGATGTCGACAATGGCGCACAGACCCGAAATGCCCACCAGCATGGCGACGACAAGGATCAGCCGGTTGTCCTCGCTGCGGCGCTCGTTGAGCAGCTTGCTCAGAACCCAGCCGCACAGCGCCCCGACGGCCAGAGCGGCCAGATTCCACACAAGCGGCATGAGCAGGCCCGCCGCCGTGATGCCGGTCTGAGAGCCGACAAGGGAGGCCGCGAGGCTGAAAACCAGCAGGCAGGCCGCGTCGTCGAGGGCGACGACCTGCAACAGGGTGTCGACAAAGGGGCCGTGCACCTGAAATTGGCGGATCGTCATCATCGTCGAGGCGGGG
>CAZKRQ010000135.1:0-6023 GCA_964555125.1 uncultured Oscillospiraceae bacterium | reverse complement strand
CAGCTCTTCATGCGTGCCGAACGCGGCGATTTTGCCGCCGTCGAGCACGAGGATTCGGTCGGCGTCCATCACCGAGGAGACGCGCTGGGCGATGATGATTTTGGTCGTGTCGGGGATCTCCTCGCGAAACGCCTGACGGATGAGCGCGTCGGTGTGGGTGTCGACGGCGCTCGTCGAATCGTCGAGAATCAGGATCTTCGGCTTTTTGAGCAGGGCCCGCGCAATGCAAAGGCGCTGCTTCTGGCCGCCCGAGACATTCGAGCCCCCCTGCTCGATATAGGTGTCGTAGCCGTCGGGGAAGGCCGAGATAAAGCTGTCGGCCTGCGCGAGCTTCGCCGCGCGCACGAGCGCCTCGTCGTCCGCGTTCTCGTCGCCCCAGCGCAGGTTCTCCTTGATCGTGCCCGAAAACAGCACATTTTTCTGCAAAACCATCGCCACCGATTGCCGCAGCGCCTCGACGCCGTAGTCGCGCACGTCGACGCCGCCCACCAGCACCCGGCCCGCCGAGACGTCATAGAGCCGCGGGATGAGCTGCACGAGAGAGGATTTGCCCGAGCCCGTGCCGCCGATCACCCCGATGGTCTCGCCCGACCTGATCTCAAGATCGATGTCCGAAAGGCAGAGCTTTTTGCCCCGCGCGTATTTGAAATCGACATGCTCGAAGCAGATCGAGCCGTCCTTCACCTGCGCGACGCCCGCCTCGCCGTCGAGAATGTCGCTCTTTTCGTCAAGCACCTCGACAATGCGCTCGGCCGAGGCACGGGAGATGGTAATCATCACGAACACCATCGAGAGCGCCATTAACGCCATGAGAATCTGCATGACGTAGGACAGCAGTCCGGTCAGCTCGCCCGTGCTCAGCCCCACCGCGCCGTCGCCGCCGCACGCGACAATGGCGCGCGCGCCGAACCAGGCGATCAGCAGCACGCAGGAATAGACGCACAGCTGCATCAGCGGCATGTTAAATGCCAGCGTCTTTTCGGCCTTGGAGAAATCGTGGAATATTTCGTTGGAGATCGTGTCGAATTTCTCGTTCTCGTGCTCTTCCCGCACGAAGGATTTGACCACCCGCATCCCGCGCACATTCTCCTCCACGACGCTGTTGAGCCTGTCGTAGGTGTGAAATACCCGCTCAAAGATGGGGTGCGCCCTGCTCATGATGAGATAGAGCCCGACCCCGAGCACCGGGACGCAGGCGAGAAAGATGAGGGGCAGCGTGCCGTGCAGGCGAAAGGACATAACGGTCGAAAAAATCAGCATGAGCGGCGCGCGGAACGCCATGCGGATCAGCATCTGAAACGCCATCTGCACATTGGTGACGTCGGTTGTCAGCCGCGTCACCAGGCTCGCCGTTGAAAATTTATCGATGTTGGAGAACGAGTAGTTCTGCACGCTGAAATACATATCCCGCCGCAGATTGCGCGCAAAACCCGCCGACGCGGCGGCCGAGAACCGGCCCGCAAGCACGCCGAACGTGAGCGAAGCCATCGCGCTCAGCAGCAGCGCAACCCCCATTTTCCATACATAGGCCATGTTGCCGCCGTCGATGCCGAAGTCGATCAGGTTCGCCATCAGCAGCGGGATCACCGTCTCAAACACGACCTCGCCCGCCATGAACAGCGGCGCCAGGATCGCATCCTTTTTGAATTCGCGGATGCTTCCCGCCAGTTTTTTAATCATGAGCTTCCTCCTTTTTGTTTGGACGCCACAGCTCGGGCTCTCCCCCGCTCGTCTCGACGATGCCCTCGTATACGCGATGGAGCAGAGAGGCCAGCTGCTTTCTTTCCCCGCTGGAAAGGCCGGAGGTCATCGCCTCCTCCATTCTGCGCCGGTGCTTGTCGGCGCACGCCGCCGCCTGCTCGCCCTCCCGCGTCAGCGCGATGTCCTTCATGCGCCTGTCGTCCCGATTCACCTGAACCCGGATAAAGCCCTTGCTCTCAAGGCGGTGCAGCAGGCCGACCATCGTCGGGTGCGCCACGCGAAAATTGGCCTCGATCTCCTTCTGGGGCGCAACGCGGCCCTCTTGCCGCGTCAGATAGGTCAGCACGCGGGTCTGCGAGAGCGTCAGATCAAATTCCCGCAGATTTTTGTCCGCGTCCGCGCGAATCGCGAAATGAATCAGCTTCATCAGATATCCGATGTCCTCCTCAGACAATCTTCACACGCTCCCTCTCATTTCTGTAGCACGCTACTTATTTTATTCCCTTTCTCGCCCAATTGCAATTCTTTTTGCCATTTTCGGAAATGTGCACCAAGCACTCGGCGGCAACGACTGCCAATTTTGTATGTTTTATATCCTTATGTCCGCGCTTTCTCTTTGCCGGATAATTGTCCGTACAATGGTACAATTAATTTGCTACAATAAGCTTGTCGAAGGGCGCAGGCCGCAGACATTTTATTGTGGGAGGGCATCGGACATGAACGCTGAGATTCGCAAGGTAAAGGAGCACTACGAGGTCTACGACCTCAACGGGAATTTTCTCTTTTCGGCCGACAGCCGCGCGGAGGCGCTTGCCGAGCTGCGGCTCGGCGCCTGAGGCCGCGCCGCCCGGTATAGAACCGCTCTCAAAAAAACAAAAAAACGGCGCAGCCCATTTCGCTGGGCTACGCCGCATCTTAATCACAGGCATTTTTCCGGCGGGCGCAGCCGCCCGCCCTTTTGTTTGAATGCGCTTACTCGGTCGGATAGGAACCCTCCAGCGCGGCGGTCTCCTGCGCCTCCTCGCCGGTCTGCGGCACATCCACGCTCGGAAGGATCGTCTCCTCCGCTCCGCCGCTCTCGCCGGCCGCATCCGCTCCAAACAGCGGCTGTAGGGTTCCGTCGTCGCCCACCAACAGATGCCCGCCGACAATTTTGCCCTCATACACAAGCAAAATCGCCGTCGCGCCCGACCCGAGCTCCGGCCGGTTCGTGACCGTATAGGTGCACTTTTTCACCGTTTGGCCCTTCAGCCCGCTCAGGTCAAAGCCGGTCGTCTTGAGCATCTCATTGTACTGCGTGAACCGCTCGTCGAATTCCTCCGGCACCTTTACCTCGGCGACGGCGCTGGTCGCGTCCACCTGTATGCCGACCGAGCGCAGGTATTCCTCCCGCTGCTCCACCGTTTCACCGGGTATATTCCCGATTCCGTCCTGTTTCCCCTTCACCTTTCCGATCACGACGACCGCGATCACAACGACGACCGCGATCAACAGGACCGTCAACATGGTTTTTCCGATTTGTTTTTTGCCAACCGAAGCTGCTACCATAGTTTCCCCAACACCCTTTCACGCACATTTTCGGTGTTTTATCTATATGAGCGCAAAAAAGGAGAAATTCCACCGCTTTCGGTATTTTCGCCCGTGAGAGCGATCCCGGAGGAAAGCCCGGACTATTTGTGATATTTGACATGCGCGTTGATCGCGCCCGCGCGATAGAGCTGCTCAAGCAGCACGAGCCGCGCGAGCTGATGCGGCATCGTCATGCGGGACATAGACAGCCGCAGCCCGGCGCTCTCCTTCAGCGCCCGCGAAAGGCCGAGCGACCCGCCGATGACAAACACCGCCTCGGGCGCCCGCAGCGCGGCGCTGTCGAGAAAATCCGCGAGCTCGGGCGAGGTCATCTCCCGCCCCTCGACGCACATCGCGACGACGATCGCGCGGCGCTTGCCGATATGCGCGCGAATCCGCTCGCTCTCGTCCTCGATCACCCTGCGCTCGGCGGCCTCGCCCTCCCCGAGCAGCCGGGTCTCCGGCAGCTCGGTCACCCGCGCGCGGCAAAAGCCGTTCAGCCGCTTGAGATATTCAGCGCACCCCTCCCGGAAATAGGCCTGGTTGAGCTTGCCGACGCACACAACCTCTATATTGACCACCGCTCACACCTCGAACACCTTGCCGACACTGTGCCGCGGCGCGACAAATACCTCGCACTGCTGCGCGCTCACGCCGCAGTTTTCGAGCGCGCTCAGGCAGCTCACCTGCGCGAGCTCGGGCTCGTTGTTCTCCTGGGAGAGATGCATCAGCACAAGGGTGCGCATTCCCTCCTGCGCAAGCTGCGCGGCGCAGCTCGCGCAGTCCGCGTTGCTCAAATGCCCCGTCAGCGAGCGGATGCGGTTTTTGAGATAAGGGGGATAGGGGCCGTATTGCAGCCTTTTTTCGTCGTAATTGCTCTCCAGCGCAACCAGCTCACAGCCCCGCAGCGCGGCGAGCACATCGTCCGAAACGTAGCCCAGATCGGTCGCGACCGCAATGTGCCGCTCGCCGACCGCAAAGCGGTAGCCGACGCAGTCGACGCTGTCGTGGCTTGTGCCGAAGCTGGAAAACACGATCTCCCCGACCCGCACCGGCACGCCGCACTCGACCGGCACGAGCCGCGCAGCGGGCGGCACCAGGCCGCGACAGCGCAGATAGTCGAGCGTGCGCGCCGCGCCGTACACCGGCGTCGGATAATGCTTCAAAAACGTCAAAAGGCCCGATACGTGGTCCGTGTGCTCATGCGTCACCAGAATCCCGTCGAGGTCGCGCGCCGCGCAGCCCAGCTCATAGAGAGCGCCGAGCGTTCGCTTGCAGGAGCAGCCCATATCCACAAGCAGGCAGGTGCCGCCGCTGCGCACAAGGGTGCTGTTGCCCGAGCTGCCGCTATACAGTGTTGCAAATTTCGCCATGATTCCCTACCTTTTCACCGAAAAAAGGCGGGGCTCCTTCGCGGCGATCCGCCCTGCTCTCTCGCCGCCGCTTTTCGTGCCCTCGCCTCTCTGTTTTTTCTGTCAGACCTCGATTTTTTCGATCTGCGCGCCAAGCGCGCGGAACTTCTCGACCACCGACTCATATCCCCGCTCGATATGGTAAATATCCTCGATCTCGGTCGCGCCCTCGGCGGCCAGGCCCGCTATAATCATCGCCGCGCCCGCGCGCAGATCGGTCGCCTTTACCCGCGCGCCGTGCAGCCTGTCGACCCCCTCGACGACGGCGGCCCTGCCGTCCACCTGGATGCGCGCGCCCATGCGCCGCAGCTCGTCGACATACTTAAAGCGGTTGTCCCAAATTCCCTCCGTCACAATCGATGTGCCGTTGGCGAGGCAGAGCACCGCCGTGATCTGGCTCTGCATATCGGTCGGGAAGCCGGGATGCGGCATCGTCTTGATATTTGTGCTGTGGATCGGGCCCTCGCGCCAGACCCGCAGGGAATCCTCATACTCCTCGATCTTCGCCCCCGCGCGCTCCAGGCGGGAGACAATGCTCTCAAGGTGTTTGGGGGTCACGTTTTTAATCAGGATGTCGCCGCCTGTCGCGACCGCCGCCGCCATATATGTACCCGCCTCGATCTGGTCGGGGATGATCGAATAGCGCGAGCCGCCGAGCCGCTCGACGCCGTTGATCTTGATGACGTCGGTTCCCGCGCCGCGGATGTCGGCGCCCATCGAGTTGAGGAAATTCGCCACGTCGACAATATGCGGCTCCTTCGCCACATTTTCGAGCACCGTCTGCCCCTTTGCCTTGACGGCGGCGAGAATGACGTTGATCGTCGTGCCGACCGAAACCGTGTCGAAAAAGATCTCCGACCCCGTCATGCCGTTTGGGCAGGAGACGTTGACCATGCCGTATTCGACCGAGACATCGCAGCCGAGCTGCGAAAACGCCTTGAGATGCTGGTCGATCGGCCGCGCGCCCAGATTGCACCCACCGGGCAGCGACACATGCGCCTCGCCGAAGCGCGTCAGCATCGCGCCGAGGAAGTAGTAGGACGCCCGCATCGAGCGGGAGAGACGCGCCGGAACGGAGCAGGTGTTGACCCCGCCCGTGTCGATGCGCAACGTATGCGCGCCCTCCGCCTCGATCGAGGCCCCCACACTGCGCATGATCTCCTCAATGACATGGACATCGCGGATGTCGGGCACATTTTCGATCACGCAGGGGCGGTCCGCCATCATCACCGCCGGCAGGATCGCGACGGCGGCGTTTTTCGCGCCGCTGATCTCGACCTCGCCCCGCAGGCGCGCGCCGCCCTGCACCAGGAATTTCTCCAAATCAGCAACCCCTTTTCT
>CAZKRQ010000134.1:0-6030 GCA_964555125.1 uncultured Oscillospiraceae bacterium | reverse complement strand
ACCGATTTCACGCGCAGCAGCGGCTCGTTTGCCGCAACCAGCAGGCGCGTGCCCTCGGCGAGCACCTCGTCGACCGCGCCGCCGTTGAGCTCTCTGAGCCGCTCGGCCGAAAGCCCGTTTTTGCTTGCAACATCCGAGAGGCTCTCTCCGCCCGACGCGGTATAATAGATATTTTCCGCCTCGCCCGAGGTCAGCCGCGCGGCCAGCTCCTCATAAGAGGAGATGCTCGACGCGGGGTAAACCCCCTCCACCAGCTCGACGTTGCGCGCGAATTTGACGGTGATCTCGCCCTCCAGATCGCTTTCCTGCACGATCTGCGCGGCATAGTCGCGCTGCGGCTGGATCACGCCCTCAATCGCGTCGGCGATCATATCCCCCGCCGTTGTCGCGCCGTAAAAGGTGCCGCCGACATATACCCCCGTCGCCTCCGCGATCTCTTCGCCCGAGACAGAAAGCAGCGTCTGCGCGATTTCATCCTGACTGACGAGCGCCCCCTCGTCGACGACCGCGATTTGCAGCTGGGCGTCGGAGGTCCAGCCGCTCTGCGCCTCACCCACCATGCGGCTCTGGATAATGCGCCGCGCGGAATCATACACACCCTCGTCTTCAACATAGCCGACTGTATTGCCGTTATAGGTGATCTTGAGCGCGTAATTGAGATGGGTCATTGTGTGGATCGTAAAAATGCAGACACCCAGACAAATGACGGGCAACACATAGTTGACCAGCCGGCCGATCATCGGTTTGTTCCACAAAAAGCCGTATCTGAAAAACATCCGCACGCGCTTCAGCGTATAGGAAAAGCCCCGATCCTTCGTGCTTCGGATGACGACAAGCAGGCTTCTGACGCTGCGGCCCAGCTTGATAAAGGGCGCCGTCACATCACGGCAGACCGCCGCAAGCCCGCGTCCGAGCCTTTGCAGCGCGCGCTTTGTCGATCGTTTCGAGACGCGAAAAAAACGCGCTGCGCTTCGCCGCGCCGCCCGCTTTGCGTTGCGCGCGGCGCGCTCGATGCAGGCGCCGATATAGTACATCGTGTCCCAGAATGTGCCCGCAATATAGAATAGAATCAGCTTACATCCGAGTTTAGGCCGTCTGTGAAAGCGCGGGACGACGCCGCGCGAAAGTTTGGATGAGCTTTTGGCGGTTCTAAAGGTCATAACTCCGAAGCTCCTATATAAAAACAACACATCATCTGCAAAATTCGGCGCGCCGGCGAATACCGCGGCAGCGCAAAGACGGATATATTATACACGAAACGGCCGCGCAGTTCAACTGCGCTTTTGGTTCGGCCGCATCCGGCCCGGTTTTCGCCGCTTCGCCGCCCCTTATTGTACCGCTTTTAAGGCCATTCGTCCCGCAATTCCGGCGATAATTTGTCGAGCGCCGCCCGCAGGTCGGCGGGAACAGGGCTTTTGAGCGCGATCTCCTCCCCCGTAAAAGGCTCGGTAAACCGAAGCGCGCCGCAATGCAGCGCCTGCCGCTCCATCAAATCGAGCCGCCCGCCGTACATGTCGTCCCCGGCGAGGGGGTGCCCGATATGCGCCATGTGCACCCGGATCTGATGGGTGCGCCCGGTCAGCGTCGTGACCTCGAGCAGGGTGTGGCTGCCGAACCGCCGCACGATTTCATACTTCGTGTGCGCAAACCGGCCGTCCTCCCGCACGCAGCGGCTGATGATGGAGCTGTCCGCGCGGGCAATGGGCGCGATCACCTCGCCGCCCTCTCTCAGGTCCCCCTCGACAAGGGCCAGATACCTTTTGCGCGCGCTTCGCGCGAGCGCCTCCACGCCAAAACACCCTTTCGCCGCGAGCACCAGCCCCGACGTGTTGCGGTCGAGCCGGTTGGTCGGGCGAAAGGAGCCGGTCTGTCCCCGCGACGCGAGCAGCGCGGCATAGACGTTTGCCAGCGTGCCGCCGGGCTGGTTCCGTGTCGGATGCGTCGCCATCCCCGCGGGCTTGTCATAGACGATCGCTTCCCTGCTCTCATAGACGACGGGCACGCAGGTCGCGCAGGGCTCCAGCGGCGTTCCGCTGTCCGGCACACAGATCGCCGCGATCTGCCCGGCGCGCAGCACGAGGTCGGTTTTGGCGCGAAGCCCGTCGACGGCAATGCCGTCTTCCCGGCATTTCAGCGCGCGCAGCAGCGTGCAGGAGACCCCGCGCCGGCGCAAAAACGCCCCCAGCCTGCTGCCCTCGTCCTCGGTTTTCACTTCAAATTCATATCGCATACCTGATATTATAGCACATCGCGCAAAGGCGTGAAGCGCGCCCCTCGAAGGGGCCGCGAAAGCAGGCGGCCGGCCTTCCGAAAGGCTCTTCCTTGCCGGTCCGCGGCCCAAAAGCCTGGCTGGAATTCGCTCCGTCCATATCGGCCGCTCTTCCTTCCGTTCTCCTTTTCCCCGCCGCTTCCGTTGCGGCGCGCTCGGCGCGGCGGTTTAGGCGATGACCTTAAGGGCCGCCACCCGTTGCGCAACGCAACGGGTGGCGGCCCTCCATACGGCTTTCTCTTTTTGTCGAAATGCCCGTTACAGCTTCTGAACCCAGCCGTGCGGATCGGGCAAACGGCCCCACTGGATGCCCGTCAGCGTGTCGTAAAGCCGCTGGGACACCGGGCCGATCTCGTTGTTGTTGATGCGGATCACCTCGTCGCCGATCTTGAGCTCGCCGATAGGCGAGATGACCGCCGCCGTGCCCGAGCCAAACGCCTCCTCGAGCTTGCCCGTGCAGGCGGCCTCTTTGAGCTCGTCGACCGAGATGCGGCGCTCGCTGACCGGCTCGCCCCAATCCTTGAGCAGCTCAACCACGCTCTTGCGGGTGATGCCGGGCAGAATGCTGCCGACCAGGGCGGGCGTGACCACCTCGCCGTCGATCTTAAAGAAGACGTTCATCGCGCCGACTTCCTCGATATATTTGCGCTCAACGCCGTCCAGCCAGAGCACCTGCGTATAATCCTGCTCGGCCGCGATCTCCTGCGCCCGCAGCGAGGCGGCGTAATTGCCGCCCGTCTTGGCCATGCCCGTGCCGCCCTTGACGGCGCGGACGTAGTTCTCCTCGATATAGATCTTGACCGGGTCGATCCCGCCCGGATAATAGGAGCCCGACGGGCTGAGAATGATGATAAACAGATATTCGGTCCCCGGGTGGACGCCGAGCTCGGCGTTGGTCGCGATGATAAACGGGCGGATATACAGCGAGGTCCCCTCCGAATGGGGCACCCAGCGCTCGTCCAGCCGCACCAGCTCCTTGAGCGCGGCGAGCGCGTATTCCTCGTCGATCAGGGGGATGCACAGCCGCTCGTTGCTCATATTCAGGCGCCGGAAATTCTGCTCGGGCCGGAACAGCAGGATCTCCCCGTTGTCGGCGCGATACGCCTTCATGCCCTCAAAGACCTCCTGCCCGTAATGCAGGACCTGCGCGGAGGGGTCGAGCGTGATGGGCCCATAAGGCACGATGCGCCCGTCGTGCCACCCCCGGCTCTCGGTGTAGTTCATCATGAACATGTGATCGGTAAAGATCTTACCGAATCCGAGCTTGCTCTCGTCCTGAGGCAGCGGCTTTAACCCGGCGGCCCTTTCGATTTTCAAATCCATAAAAGCTCTCCCCCTTGGCTGCGAATTGCAGGAAAACAGCCCTCCCGAACGCTGTCACACCGGGCCGCGGGCTGCCGAAAGCCCGGTGAACACGGCTAACTTCGGCAGATGCCGGTATTTTCAAGCAAAAACGCCACACATGCTGTTTTTCTTGACTTTATACCAACCACCGCAGACTGTCAAGATTTGCGCGCGCATTTTGTGTGATTCACCAAAAACCTGCGGCTATACGGGCGCTGCGGTTTACAGAATTCAAAAAAAAGTCTATAATAACAAAATCGAAGTATACTGTAATGTACAATAAGGATCGGTATGCGCAGCCGAAAATGTCGAAGGATCGGGAGCCTTTCCGGCCGGGCACGGCGGGCTTTCGCGGGGAAATCCTGCGTTTTCAAAAAGCCTGCGCGCGGTGTGGCCGGATGCGCGGCGGCCCGGCGGCATAATGTCTGTGCATACGGGATTCTATTCCTATTTTTCGCTTTCTTTTTAGGAAGCGTTTTCGAGGTGAGTTTTTGCATGGCATCCGTCAGTGAAATCCTGCGCGGCGCGCGCCGTCTGCACTTCGTCGGCATCGGCGGCTCGGGCATGTTCCCCCTCGTCGAGATCATGCGCGCGCGCGGCTACACGATCACCGGCAGCGACGCCCTTGAGGGCAGCATCATCGACAGCGAGCGCGCCATGGGCATCGAGGTGCACATCGGCCACGCCGCCGAACATGTCGACGGCGCCGACGCGCTCGTCGTCACGGCCGCGCTGCTCGAGGGCAACCCCGAGGTCGCGCGCGCCAGAGAGCTCGGCATCCCGATCATCGAGCGCGCGGCGCTGCTCGGCTATGTCAGCTCGCTCTACCGGCAGGCCTACTGCGTCAGCGGCACCCACGGCAAGACCACCACGACCTCCATGCTGACCTCCATCTTCGTCAAGGCCGGCGCCGACCCGTCCGCGGTCATCGGCGGCAAGCTGCCGCTCATCCACTCCTACGGGCTGTGCGGCGGAAGCGAGAAGGTCGTTATCGAGGCGTGCGAGTTCAAGGACACGTTTTTGCAGCTCGAGCCCGACACCTGCGTCGTCCTCAACGTCGACGCCGACCATCTCGACTATTTCGGCAGCCTTGACGGCGTAAAAAAATCCTTTCGCGCCTTCGCGCAAAAGGCCTCGCGCGAGGTCGTCGCCAACAAAGACGACCCCAACACGCGCGACGCGCTCGCGGCGGTCGAGAGGCCCGTTGTGTGGTTCGGCGAGACGGAGGGGTGCGATTACCGTTTAACCCGGGTGGAAAACTATGCCCGCGCGTTTTACAGCTTTGCGCTGGCCGGGCCCGACGGCGTGGAGCACGGGCCGTTTCGCCTGTGTGTCCCCGGGCGGCACAACGTGTGGAACGCGGCGGCGGCGGCGGTCTGCGCGCTGCGCGCGAACGTCGCGGACGAGGCCATCGCGGAGGGTTTTGCGTCCTTCAAGGGCGCCGGGCGCCGCTTCGAGATCCTCGGCGAATTCGGCGGCGTCACCTTTGCCGACGACTACGCCCACCACCCCGCCGAGCTGCGCGCGACGCTGACCGCCGCCAGGGCAATGGGCTACAACCGCGTCATCGCGGTCTTTCAGCCGTTCACCTATTCGCGCACCAAGCTGCTGCTCGACGATTTCGCCGCCGTGCTGCGGCTCGCGGATCTCGTCGTTATGACCGAGATCATGGGCTCGCGCGAGGTGAACACCTATGGGATATACACCGCCGACCTCGCCGCCAAAATCGACGGGGCGGTGTGGTTTGACAGCTTTGAGGAAATTGCCGGCCATTGCCTGCGCATCGCCAAACCGGGAGACCTGATTCTCACGCTCGGCTGCGGGGATATTTATAAGGCCGCGAACATGATGGTGAAATTATGCAGGACTTGCAAAAATTAGCAGGACAATTCAATCTATCCGCCGCTCCGATCTGCGCGCGGCGCATGAGCGGCGGACAGGTCCACGACAGCTTTCTCGTGGACCTCAGCGACGGCTCCAGCGTTGTGCTACAGCGTCTCAACACGGCGCTGTATCCCGATACGGCGATGCTCGTGCGCAACACCACGTCCATTTCCAAACATCTTGCGCAGTCGGCGCAACCGGGCTTTCGCGGCGTGATCCGCTATCTGACAGCGGGCGAGGGCGGCCAATATACGGTTGCGGACAGGGCCGGCGCGCTGTGGCGCGCCTACCGCTACATAGACCGCGCGCATACGCCGGTGCCCGACGAGTCCACCGCGCACGACGCCGCCGAGATGGCCAAGGCGCTCGGCTCCTTCTATCTGCGTCTCGCGGATTTTCCGCTCGACTCGCTCGGCATGGTCTTCCCCGACTATCACAACACCCCCAAGCTGTTTGCGGATTTTCGCGCCCTTGTTGAGGCCGCGCCCAAATCTCTGATTGACTCGGCGCGCGACGAGATCGGCTATGCTCTC
>CAZKRQ010000133.1:0-6036 GCA_964555125.1 uncultured Oscillospiraceae bacterium | reverse complement strand
AATTTTAATCATTTCAGCCCTGCTTTATTGTCTTGGCGCACAATTTGGCATATAATATAGGAACGGAACACGGTTTTCCACTATCAAATTCCGATTACAGAGGTAGATCCGCTATGAAAAAGAAACAGATTGCCGGCATTGTGATCGCCGCCGCCGTCTTTGTGCTTGTGAGCATTGCGGGGGTCGCCAGCGCGGCCTCGCTCAACCAGAAAGCGCTTTCGCTGCTCAACTCGCAAAATACGCGATATAATGCAGAGCCCTCGGGCAAAAGCGTCGCGGTCATCGACATCGTCGGCACGATCGGCCCGACCTCCTACGACATCCTCGGGAATCCGACGGGCGGCTATGATCAGGACGCGATCCTTGAGCTGATCGGTGACATGAAATATTCAAACACCAACCAGGGATTATTTCTCTATATCGACTCGGGCGGCGGCGCGGTTTACGAATCGGACGAGGTTTATCTCGCGCTGATGGATTACAAGGAATACACCGGCCGGCCCGTCTACGCCTATGCGGCGGGCACGATGGCCTCGGGCGCCTACTATATCGCCTGCGCCGCGGACAAGATTTTCGCCAACCGCAACTCGACCGTCGGCTCGATCGGCGTCTATATTCAGCTGGTCAACTATGCCGGCCTGTATGAAAAGCTCGGCATCGAGGGCGAATATGTCAACTCCGGCGAAAACAATGCGATGGGCAACAGCTTCGGCCATCTCACCGACGAGCAGCGCGCCATTTATCAGAGCGTGGTCGACGAGTGCTACGACCAGTTCGTCGATATTGTGTGCGCGTCGCGCGGATATACCCGCGCCGAAGCGCTGCCGATCTGCGACGGGCGGATCTACACCGCCGCACAGGGGCTTGCCAACGGGCTGATCGACGACGCGGACGGCTCCTATGAGGAGGCGCTGTATGAATTCATGGATTATTGCGGCGTAGAGGACGTTTACTATCGCTCTTACAACTACAGCTCCTGGCTCTCGGTCCTTACCGGGCTGGCTGAAACCGCCGCCGAGTCGGAGACCGAGCGCGCGCTCAAGCTCATCGAAAACAGTGAAAGCGGGGTGCCGATGTACCGTTATGCAGGATAAACTGACCCCCCCGGAGGGCTATGTCGTCCGCTATAATACCCAGACGGGGCAGCCGTATTATGCAAAAAAAGAAAAGGACGACCCGCAGCCGGGCTTTGAGACCCGGCAGAGCGTTTCTGCCGATGTGCCCCCCGCGCCTGCCAGCGTGACCCGGGCCGTCTATGCCACGCCGGATACGGCGCAGAACACACCGGTTTCCCCGGCCTTCGGCGCGCAGAGCCCGGCGGCGGGGCAGAGGCCCGCGCCGCCGCGCCCGCAGCCCGTCGTGATCTCGCCCACGGCGCCGCGTCCGCAGCCGGTCACCCACTATGCCTCTTACACATACCGTCCGGGTGAAATGCTCCCCGGCGCGTCCGCCGCGCTGCGCAACACCGACGCGGCCTTGCCCGCCGCCCCTCCCGCCGGGGATAACGGCGCCGCCGAGGCATACGGCCCGGGCTGCTTTGCGGGCTTTTTCACCCGGCTGGCTGCTTTCCTGGTCGACAGCATTCTGGCGGGCCTTCTCAGCCTCGTCGGCGGCTGGGCCTTTGGCGGCATCCTCTCCGCGCTCGGCGCAGATACCGGCGCTTATGTGCTGTTTCATTTCACCGCCGTGCAGATTTTTCGCTATCTGCTCACGAGCGCCTATTTTGTCGTGCTCACCGCGTTGACCGGCTACACCGCCGGCAAAAAGCTGCTTCGCATCAGAGTCGTGCGCGCCGACGGCGAAAAGCTCGGCTGGTGGACGGCGCTCTATCGCGAAACCATTGGGCGCTATCTGACCTCTCTGCTCTGCATCGGCTATCTCGTGCTCGCTTTTGACGGCAAACACCGCGGTTTTCACGATATGCTGTGCGATACCCGCGTCGTGTTTGCGGAGAAGGCGCCGCGGGCCGCAGAATGCCAAACCGCGTAATGCCTTTGCGCCCCCGCGCTCTTTAACAATTTGATTGCTCGCAGAGGAAACCGTCCATGCCAAAAAGTAAAGATCCCCATGTCGCGAAAACCAAACAGATGCAGGCCAAGCGCCGGCGGCGCAGAGCTCTGGGCCTGGTGTTCACCTGCTTTGCTCTCATCGGCGTCTCGACGTTGGTCTATCTGTGCGTCAGCTTCATTCACCACCGCTTTTTCGACGACACGGCGCAGCGGCAGGATTATCAGGCCCTGATCGCGCCGCTTGTCGCGATGGACCCGAAGGAATTCACCTCCATCGAGGAGGCGGATCAGGACGTCCTTCTCGAGGCGGCCATCTGGGCCGCGCTGAACTATGAGGACACCTCCAAATATGAGCGCAACGAGCAGGAGGAGATTCTGCTGCCCACCGTCGACGTCGAGCGGTATCTGTCTCAGATGTACGGGCCCGCGTTCCAGATCGAGCACCACAGCTTCTATGACCTCGACATCCAATTCGTCTACGACGAGGCGCGGCTGTCCTACATCATTCCCATCACCAGCCAGGGCGGCTCCTATACGCCGCTTGTCGAGGAGATCACCACCTCGGGCAACACCCGCATCCTCCGCGTCGCCTATATGGAGGGCAGCACCTCCGCCGCCGACGTCGTCCTCAACCCCGACGCGCAGAAGGTCGCCAAAACGATGGAATATGTCATGCTGCGGCAGGGACGAGACTACTACATCTACGCCGTGCGGGCCTTTGACGGGCCTGAGGACGCCGCATAAAACGCGCCCCGTGCTTTTTTCGCGCATGGGGCCGTTTCTTCGGGCCGGTCGGGTCGTTGACGGCGCGCCCGGCCGCGGATATTCCTCCCGCGCGCTACGGTGAAAAAATGCCGTTATCACAGGCCCGTGGAGCATGATCGGGCAAGCCTGCACAATACACTGTAAAAAAGCGGTTGCCCTGCGGCGCATTTTTTTGTATAATTTTTTCAGCTGCTGTGACAATCTGTCGACAGCGCTCGCCGCCCCGGCGAAAAAGCTCCGTTGCGGGAGCCGAACCGGGCAAGGGCCGCAAGAAAACAAAAAATTTTGGAGGAAGCTTACATATGGGAAAATTCGTGATAAAGAAAGCGAAAAACGGCTTTAAATTCGATCTCAAGGCGGGCAATGGAGAGACCATTGCGACATCCGAGATCTACACCAGCATGAGCGGATGCAAAAACGGCGTGGAGAGCGTGCGCGCCAACGCCCCCATCGCCGCCGTAGAGAATCAGACGGCGGATGCTTCCGCCGCCGAAAAGAACCCGAAATTTGAGATTTATCTCGATAAAGCGGGCGAGTATCGTTTTCGACTTAAAGCGAAGAACGGCGAGATCATCGCCGTCAGCGAGGGATATAAGGCGCTTGCCGGGTGCAAAAACGGCATTGAGTCTGTGAAGAAGAACGCGCCCGACGCCGCGGTTTCCGAGGAGGCATAAGGGCATACCGGGCCAAAGGACGGAAAAACGCCGCTGCCCGCATGAGCGGCGGTTTTATAAGAAAACAAAACGGCACCATCTGACGCAAAAAGCGCAGCCCTCACAGCTCTTGCCCTTAATGCCCTTGACCTTAATCCCGAAAAGTCCGTCCTTGACTTTTCGGGAAGAGGAGGAGCCGCGGAGCGGACGAGAATGCGCAGCTTGTCTGCGCGTTTGAGGAAGCGGCGCGCGCGACGACGCAGCGGCTCAATCCCCAAATTGCAGCGCAATAAACGCCGCCGTCAGGGTGAGCAGCGGCAGCTCGCAGCGCTCCGTTTCTCCGGCCTTGCCTCCGTCGAGCAACAGCACGCCCCCGATGAGCTGGCTGCTGGCGATAATGGGGCTCAGCGCGATAACGGAGCGTCCGCTTCGCCCGAGCGTCAGCTTTTTTTCACCGAGCGCGATTGTCCGGCGGCCGCCCAGCGCTTCGCTCAGCGCCGTGTCGACAGCGACGCCCGTCACCTCTTTCTTTGCGGCGCCGGATGCGGTGAGAACCGTGTCCATATCGCAAATCGCCGCCGGATAGCCGGAAATCCGGGCGAGCTGCTGTGCATATTCCTCGCATATTCCGTCCAGCTCCGCTACCGGAGAATACTTGCGGAAGATCACGTCGCCGCTCTCGCCTGTGAATATCTCGAGCTGCGCGCCGTTTCCGATACGCAGTGTGCGGCGCAGCTCTTTCGGGATCACCACCCGCCCGAGTTCGTCAATTCGTCTTACGATTCCAGTCGCCTTCATTCCTTGCAGGCCTCCAAAAATGTTTAAAATACAACCCGGCGCTTTAGCGGCGGTTCCATAAGAAAACGAAGCGGCCACATCTGACGCAAAAAGCACAGCTGCGGCGTTCTCAAGCCTTGCATTCCACCAAGGAGTGCCGCGGCTTTCGGCCCTATACCCTGAATGCCCTTGACCTTTTATCCCGAAAAGTCCGCCTTTGACTTTTCGGGAAGAGGAGGAGCAAGGGAGCAGGTGACGTTTTCCCGAACAGGGGAAACGGAGCCAAGCGGACTTTGCGACGACGAAGCGGTGCGCGCGACGACGAGCCGCTCTGCTTCGCAGGCCTGTGGGCGCTTTGTTTTCTTATCTCACCATCGCTTTGCCAGTGTTGCTTTTTCTTCCTCTATTATTAGAATTTTCCTGCTCAGTTATTCATGCCGGCGATTGCGTCCGGCGCGCAAATCAGGTACACTGTATGATATTTCACCAGCAATGCAAGACAGCGGAGGAGCTATGAATAAAATTGTCGCTTTGGTGCTCGCGGCGGCGGCGTTCTTTTTCTTTTTGTATGTGCTGCCTCTCGACTCTATGCCCGACATCGCGCGGGAAATCAGCAACCCCTATGCCGCTTCGGTCGTTGAGCAACAGGGGCGGAACCGCTCGCTGCTCAGCGAAGAAAACCGGCAGCTCTACGACGTGGTGAAGAGCGGCCTGCTCTCCATGCAGGAGGAGATCGTCGTGCGCCGTTTCGCCTATACGGAGGATGACGTCAAGGCGGTATTTTGGAGCATAGCAAGCGATTCACCGGAGCTCTTCTGGGTAGATTGGAGCTGCGAGGTGAGCAGCCGGGAAGACGGTATCTATATTCTCCCGCAGTATTTGATTGAAAAATCCGAGCTCGCGGCGCGCCGCGCCGAGCTCGACGCGGCGGTTGACGCGCTGCTTGCAAAGGCGACGCAGGCCAACCCGGCGACCGATTATGACAAAGTGCTCGCGCTGCACGACGCGCTCGCGCTGCAATGCAGCTATCTCGACAGCGGCGATCTGCTCGCGCATACGTCCTACGGCGCGCTCGTGCAGGGAAAGGCGGTGTGCGACGGATATGCACACGCAATGGACCTCGCGCTCAACCGCCTTGGCATCGAGTCGCATTACGTCGAGGGCAGCGCCACGCAAAACGGCGTTTCGATCGGCCATGCCTGGAACATCGCGAAGCTGGACGGCGTCTACGGCCATATCGACGTGACGTGGGATGATTTTGAGCCCCAGCGCTCCGCCGGCCCCGATGTCAATATCCCGCTGCATGTCTATTTTATGCTCAGCGACGATGAGATCGCGCTCGACCATACGGTCGCGAACGGCGTGCCGCTGCCGGCCTGCGGCGGCGATTCCTATTATAAGCACACGGGAACCGTCGGCAATCTATTCGAGGATATCAGCAGCGGTATTGAGGCGCTGTTGCTGCAAAATATCGCGAAGCAAAGCTATTTCGTTGAGTTCCAGATCACAAACACCGAAGACTACGAGACGGTGTGCGAAAGCTATGACACCATCGGCGCGATCATCGACTCGGCGAACGAAACGATGGATAAGCAGGGCTGGGGCGTGCAGCTGGCGACCCGCTACAGCACCGCGCGCAACGAAACGCACCATACGCTTCTCGTGCAGTTTTCGCTCGACCAGGACGACTGACGGGCAGTCAATACAAAATCAAAGAGCCCGGCGCAAAAACTGAACTGCATCTCATTTGTTAGACAAGTATGGTATACTGTCTAACAAATGAGATGATTTATTATTGCTTTAGCAACAGAAGCTTTGGCAGCAGTCAGGGC
>CAZKRQ010000132.1:0-6041 GCA_964555125.1 uncultured Oscillospiraceae bacterium | reverse complement strand
TGCCCTCGGGGACGGTGACGGCGATGCAGGGCGAGCCCTATCTGCATCTGCATATGGGCGCTGCGGACGAAAGCGGCGCGGTGAGCGGCGGGCATCTGAGCCGCGCGGTGATCAGCGCGACGGGAGAAATTGTGATGACGGCGGTCAACGGCGGCGTAGAGCGCAGGTTTGATGAGAAAATCGGGTTGAATCTGTTTGAATTTTTTTGATGGACGGGGCGGCGCAGATGGATTCATTGTTTTATCATAACTGCATAAATATCCTCAGGGAAGAGCTGATGCCCGCGCTGGGCTGCACCGAGCCGATTGCGGTGGCTTATGCGGCGGCCAAATGCAGAGAGGTGCTGGCGGAGCTGCCGGCGTCGGTCGAAGTGTATGTGAGCGGGAATATCGTTAAAAATGTGAGATCGGTCACCGTGCCGAATTCCGGGGGACTGCGCGGAATTGAAGCGGCGGCTCTGCTGGGGATCGTCGGGGGAGAACCGGAGCGAAAGCTCGAGGTTTTGGACAGGGTAACGCAAAGCGACATTGAGACGGCGAAAGCGCTCCTGAATCAGAAGATCTGCCGCACGCATTTGGCGGAAGGGGTCGACAAGCTGTATATCAGGGTGTGCGCAACGAGCTCAAAGAATGCGGCGGCCGTTACCATCGAAGGGCGCCACACCAATATAACCAGGGTCGAGAGAAACGGCGAATGCCTTTTCGACAACCCCTATCATGAGGAAAAAGCGCGCGCGGATCGCAACGGGCTCACGGTCGAGTCGATCCTTGCTTTTGCGCAGGGGGTCCGTCTGGAGGATGTAGAGGAGCTTTTGGAGCGGCAGGCTTCTCTTAATATGCAGATCGCGCAAAGAGGGCTGGAACAGTTTCAGGGTGTCGGCATTGCGACGGAGCTGCTGCGTCACGCGCCGTCTTCGGTCTATACGAGAGCGCGCGCGATGGCGGCCGCCGCGTCTGAGGCGAGAATGTCGGGTTGTTCGCTTCCGGTCGTGATCAATTCGGGAAGCGGGAATCAGGGGATCACCGTGTCCGTCCCGGTGGCCGTTTACGCGAAGGAGATCGGAGCGCCGAAGGAAAAGCTTCTTCGCGCGCTTGTCATCAGCAATCTGATTTCGATCCATCTCAAGAAATATATCGGCGATTTGTCGGCTTTTTGCGGCGCGGTGACGGCGGCTTGCGGCGCGGGCGCGGCGATCTGCTATTTGTCCGGCGGAGGATATGCAGAAGTCTCCGACACGATCACGAACGCATTGGCGGCGGCGAGCGGGATTCTGTGCGACGGCGCGAAGCCCTCCTGCGCCGCGAAGATCTCCTGCGCTCTGGACGCGGCCTTTTTGGCGGTCGGGCTTGCGAACCGTCAGAGGGTCTTTAACGCGGGCGACGGACTGATCGGCCGCGATATTGAGCGCACAATTCAGAATATCGGCTATATTGGACGGGTGGGTATGGAAAACACGGACGTTGAGATTTTAAATCTGATGCTTCGGCAATAGCCGAAAAAAGGCGGTCGGGATATAAAAAAAGAATCGATAGCAAAAACAGTTAAAGTGTAGTGCTGCCGGCGGCAGCCAACATAAGGTGAAAAAGAGGCGGGTTTTACCCGTTTCTTTTTCGTGTGCCGCAAAACGGGATAGACCCTGCCGGGACCGGCGGAAGGGGAACATCAAATCGGGATACGGCGGCAAAAGGAGAAAAAATGTCTATTTGGTTAAAAACATAGACAATTTGTAAAGAAAAATTAATAAATTGAAGCAGAAAACACATTTAGAGATCTTATTTCGGTAAATTATCTAAAAATCGATTTAAAAGTTTGTTTATATTTAAATCCTTAAATGCATACATTATTGTTGAAAAAAATAAAACGATGCGCTATTCTATTAAGTAAAGACAACGAAAAGAGTCGGAGCGAGGAACATGGAACAGAGATTGAATTTTGTTTTCGGTTATCAGGGCGCTTTCGAGCTCACGAAGGAAGAGGAGCAGGCCCTGATTCGGGATTTTCCCTCGTGCAGCTTTCGGTTTGGGCCTCCCGATGATTTCAGCGATGAGCAGATCGCCGCGGCGGATGTTCTGGTGGGCCAGTTTAACGAGAAGCAGATGCGCGCGGTGAAAAATCTGAAATGGCTGCAAGCCTCTACGGTCGGCCTCGACCGCTATGACGGATTTATCGACCCGAAAAAGATACTCGTCACAAACAGCCAGAATTTGTTTAACAAGTGCATGGGCGAGCACACATTTGCGATGATGATCGCCTATTCCCGCTCGCTGCTGCTGTCCCGCGACAGCCAGAACCGGCATGAGTGGAAGCTGCACGACGTGCCGATGGATCTGTTTGACCGCACGGTCGGCGTGATCGGCCTGGGCGGCATCGGCGCGGAGGTGGCGAAGAAATGCAAGGCGTTCGACATGCGGGTGCTGGGCATGCGGCGCAATATCGCGAATAAGCCGGAGTATGTCGACGAGATTTATCCCTTTGAGGAGCTGGACGCCGTGCTTGCGCAGGCGGATTATCTGATTCTCGCCGTGCCGCTCACCGAGCAGACCCGCCATATGATAAACCGCGAAACGCTGAAGAAGATGAAGCCGAACGCCTATCTGCTCAATGTGGGGCGTGGAGAGCTGGTCGACACCGACGCGCTGGTCGAGGCGCTCGAAAACGGGACCATAGCGGCCGCCGGGCTCGACACGGTTTATCCCGAGCCGCTGCCCGCGGATCACCCGCTGTGGGGGATGCCCAATGTGTTTATCACCCCGCATGTCGCGAATTTGTCGCCGACGACCAACCGCTTCCGCTTCAAATTCTATTATGAGAATATCCGCCGCTATCTGGCGGGCGAACCGCTGCTCAATCAGGTTCACGGCTGAGAAGCGGACGAGGGAGAGAGGAGACCGTATGGGCACAGGCAGCCATTCACGGGCGGAGGAAATCTACAGGAGCGTCAAGCAGAAAATCTGCAATCTGCAATACCGGCCCGGCGAGATCCTGCTCATCCAGCAGCTTGCGACCGAATATGAGAGCAGCCGAACACCTGTCAAGGAGGCGCTGATCCGCCTCGCCTCGGACGGCTATGTCGTGATGATGGACGGGGGCCATTTTAAAGCGGCCGAAATCTCGGAGGACGAGGTGCTGGAGATTTTCGAGATTCGCCGTTCGCTGGAGAGCATGGTGGTCGAGGGGCTGGCGGAGACCGTCACCGACGCGCAGCTGGCGGGCCTTGGCGAGCTCATCGCGCGCAGCCGCAGCGCCCAGCGCAGCGACGACCGGCTCACCGTGCTGCAATGCGATACGGCGTTTCACGACCGGCTGAGCGAGCTATATGGCAATCAGGTCAACTGCGCGATGCTGCATATGCTCAACGAGCGCATTCAGCGCACGCGCTTTCTGACCCAGTCAAGCCCGCATCTGCGCATGATCGACGACGAGCACAACGCGGTGCTTGAGGCGCTCCGCGCGCGGGACGGCGCGGCGGCGGCGCAGGCGATGCGCACCCATCTCGGCAATGTGCGCGAGGATATGCGCACAATGATCGAGACGGGCAGCACGGCCGTGTTCGCGAAAGCGGTTCTCTTTTCCAATATTCACAAGACGTCCTAACCCGTATAAAAATGATGCAATATCATTTTTAGATATATTAAAAAGACACAGGAGAAAAAAGCATGAAGAAAATCGTATGTTTGGTTTTAGCGCTTGTTATGGCGCTGTCTCTCCTCGCCGGATGCGGCAGCAAGCCCGCAGACGACGGTGGCAACGGCGAAAACAACGGCGGCAACGAAGGCCAGGAGCCCGCGGGCGAAAAGGTCAAGGTTGCCCTGATTGCCTCGAGCTCCGGCTTGGGCGACCGTTCCTTCAATGACGGCGCCTGGGCCGGCTTCCAGAAGGCCGAGAAGGAGCTCGGCGTCGAGATTCAGGTCGTTGAGCCGGAGGGTGTCGCCGACTATCAGTCCGCCGCCGCTTCGCTGGCCAACGCGGGCTATCAGCTGATCTTCGCGACCGGCAACGACTGGGGCGACACCATCACCGAGGTCGCCGCGCAGTATCCCGAGGTGTGCTTTGTCGGCCTCAACGTGACCGCGACCGGCGACAACGTCGCCGTTGCACAGACCGCCGACCACCAGCTCGGCTTCCTCGCCGGCGCGCTCGCCGCGATGATGTCCGAGTCCGGCACAGTCGGCTATATCGGCGGCAAGGAGGTGCCCTCGCAGGTGCGCTTTGAGGTCGGCTATGAGGAGGGCGTCGCCTATATCAACGAGAGCTGCAAGGTTCTGCCCACCTATGTCGGCGCGTTCAACGACCCCGCGACCGGCAAGGAATTTGCGCTCGAGCTCATCAACCAGGGCGCGGATGTGATCTTCCACACGGCCGGACAGAGCGGCGGCGGCATGTTCGAGGCGGTCGGCGAGACGGACGGCGTCTACGCGATCGGCGTCGACTCCAACCAGGACGGCATTGTCGAGGGCAAGGTTCTCACCTCCACGCTGAAGAACCTCGACGCGATCGCTTACGACATGATCGAGCGGGTCGTAGGCGGCAATTTCACCTCGGGCACGGTCGTGTATGACCTGACCAACGGCGGCGTCGGCCTGACCGACATGGAATTCACCAAGGACGCGATCGGCGAGGAGAAGCTCGCGAAGCTCGACGAGATCAAGGCCGGCATCATCGACGGCTCGATCGCGGTGACCGACACCTACGCCCAGTAAGAGAAATCCTTTCGCAGCGTGATTCAATGAGCCGCGAGAAACGAAATGCAGGCCGCGGCGCCCGCCAACTTGCAAGGCGGGCGCCGCGCGCTAACGGGAGAGCTTCCATGGCATATTCAGTTGAACTGGAGGGCATCCGCAAGGTCTATGGGCCTGTGGTTGCGAACGACGATATTTCGATCAGGATCCGCAAGGGCTCCGTCACCTGCATTGTGGGCGAAAACGGGGCGGGCAAATCCACCCTCATGAATATCCTCTACGGCCTCGAGCAGCCGACGGCGGGCGTGATCAAAATCAACGGAGAGGCCGTCAGCTTCGCTTCGAGCCGCGACGCAATCAAGAAAAAAATAGGCATGGTCCACCAGCATTTCATGCTGGTCGGCGAGCTCAGCGTGCTGGAGAATGTGATCATCGGCATGGAGCCGCGAAAGGGGCCGTCCCTTCACTATAAAAAGGCGCGCGCCGTCGTCGAGGAGCTTGGCGAGCGGTTCGGCATGAGGGTGCCGCTCGACGAAAAGGCCGGCGACCTCGCGGTGGGCGTTCAACAAAAGGTAGAGATTCTGAAAATTCTCTACCGCGGCGCGGAAATCCTCATTTTTGACGAGCCGACCGCCGTGCTGACGCCGCAGGAGACCCGCGACCTGTTTTCCAATATCCGCACATTGACGGCGGACGGAAAGACGGTCATCCTCATCACCCACCATCTCGACGAGGTCATGGAGATCGGCGACGACATCGTTGTCGTGCGGCGCGGCCGGGTCGTCGCCGAGCTGAAAAAGGACGAGACCGACGTCAAGCAGCTCGCCGAGCACATGGTGGGCAGCGCGCTGCCCGAGGAATTGCAGAGAAGCGAGCGCGCCGCGGGCAGGGCGGTGCTGGAGGTGGAGCGGATCACCGTCGCGGGCAGCAACAGGCCCAACGCGGTCAACGGGCTGAGCCTCGCGGTGCACGAGGGGGAAATCCTCGGCGTCGCGGGCGTGTCGGGCAACGGACAGAGTGAGCTCGCGCGCGCGTTGGCCGGTCTTGTGCCGGTGCGGGAGGGCCGGGTTTCCCTGCTGGGAAAGGACATCACAAGGCATACCCGCCGGGAGCGGCTGCTGGAGGGTGTGAGCTATATCCCCGAGGACCGCAAAACGGACGGCCTGTGCCTGCCCTGGTCGATCGCGGAGAACGCGATCGCGGGCTATTACATCCTGCCGCAGTATTCGGGCAAGCTCGGTTTCATCAACACCCGGGCGATGTATCAGACGGCGGAGCGCATCATTCGCGACTACGACGTGCGCACGCCGGGCGCCTCGGCGCCGGTCGGCTCGCTCTCGGGCGGCAATCAGCAAAAGGTGG
>CAZKRQ010000131.1:0-6067 GCA_964555125.1 uncultured Oscillospiraceae bacterium | reverse complement strand
CACGACACGGTTCACGAGATGGCCCGCGACGAGGCCCGTCACGGCAAGGCGTTTCAGGGCCTGCTCAACCGCTATTTCGGTTAATTTCACAAGGGGGACACTACCATGAAAATCCGCATTGATAAGGACGTTGTCGAAATCATTCCCGAGAACGCAGCTGAGAGCACCGAGCTGGAAGCCCTGTGGATCAAGATGGGCAACTGCGTCGGCGGCACAAAGCGCCTCGAGCCGATGGGTACTTATATGAAGACCGAGGACAAATCGGCGAAGTTCCACATTGAGGGCCTCAGCGCCGAAGAGGTCAAGGCGGTTCCCACCGTGCTGGCGCCCTATGACACCGACGTCTATTGCTACATCTGCAACCGCACCGAGCACATCAAAGCGGGCGAGCCCATCCCCGTCTGCTGCGGCAGACTGATGGAGATCCTCGACTGAGCGCAGTGCGCGGGCCAAACCACTTTTTATTGATTTTGAGGAAGGACCGGCAATTCGCCGGCCCTTCCTTTTTGCCTGCGCGCGTTTTTTCTCAATGCCCTGTTTTTTTTGTATTTTATGGAAGTTCCTGCTGCCTTTGGAAAATTCCTATCGAAAAAGTGAGCCAAAGCGGTTGCGGGCAAATTCCGCGGTTGAAAAACGTTTTTTGAATGCTATAATAAGAAGAAGCTGTTTGTCCGCCTCACGCGCACGTTTGGAGGAGCTATGCAAAACCCCAGAAAACAATCGATGGAAACATTGGGCGAGGTCTTTAAAAAAAGGCTCTGGTTGATTCTGTTCTTTTTTCTTTTGTTCATCCTCGCCCTCTCCGCTTCCCTTTTTATTCAGGCCCATAACCGCGGCAAGCAGGCGCTGCACCCCGCGCTGCCGCCCTCCGATCTCGGGCTCGCCGCCCTGCCTGCCAACACAAATGCCGACGATGGCCCGGGCACGGTATTGACCGAAACCACGCGGGTCGACGACAGCTATTTTGCCGACGCGCTGTTCTGCGGCGACTCGATCACCGATGGTTTTCGCGTCTATACCGAGGTTTTTTCCGGCTATCGCACCGTCACCATGATCGGGCTGAGCCCTCAGGCGGTGTCCTATCAGACCTTTAAAAACAAAACCGGAGACCCCGCCGAAGAGATGACCATGCTGCAAATGATCGAGTATTTCCACCCAAAAAAGATCTATATCATGCTCGGCACCAACGGGCTGGAGTGGGGCGAGCCGGAGACGTTGATTCAGGGCTTCGAGCTCTTTCTCGACGAGCTTCTCGCCGCGATGCCGTCCGCGGACATCATCATCGAATCCATCCCCTCGACAACCGAGGCGACGGCGATCAGCCGCCCCGGCTTCAGCAAGGAGCGCATCCTGCAATACAACGCGATGCTCAGGGAGATGGCCGAGCGCCGGGGACTCTATTTTCTGGATGTCTATGAGGCCGTCGTGGGGCCGGACGGCTACACCCCCATCGAAATCGCGGCCAACGACGGCATCCACTTTTCGGGCAACGGCCCCAACAACGGCTACCAGCGCATCAAGGACTATATCATGACCCACACCATTCAGGGCGACGCCGCCTATTCGATCGGCCCCGACGGCTTTATCCAATACACGGCGGCCTGATCGCGGCAAATACGCGGCGGCGGGCTAGGGCTCGCCGCACAGAGTCCCGGACAAAACGCCGGCACGGCACGACGCCGTCGGAGTTTGCGCGCGCATCCGTCTCGCCAACATCTCTTTGCCTTACGGCAACCGTTCCATCGTGTGTTGATCTTTCCCTGCCATAAAATATTCCCCCTGTGTCGTCATCCTGCACAGGGGGGTTTTGTCTTTTGTCCGTTTTTTCCGGGGCTGGGCGTATTTCGCGCCGGCCTCTTTTGCTTTACAAATCGAGCGAAGCGGAACAGAAAAAGCTGCCCTGCGGCCGGGTATCCGGCGCGAAAGCACCGCCGCGCAGAGGAGCGCCTCCCTGCGCCTTTTGCGGCCTTGTGTTTTACCGCTCAGCCTCTCGCCGCCCCGCTACGCCTCATAGGCGAGCTCGTCCTTGCTCCAACCCGCGAGAACGGCCACCATCGCCTCCGCCTCGCGCTTCGCGCCCGCGAGATCCATGTCGCGATAATTGCCGCACTCCACCTCCGATGCGCCCGGGATCTCGCCCTCGTAGGCGGCGATAAAGGCGAAGCTGTCCTGCGCCAGCCGGATCGCCTCCTTGTGCGGCAGGCCCTGCGTCAACAGATAAAAGCCCGTGCGGCAGCCCATCGGCCCGACATAGACCACATGCCCGCCCACCGCGCTGTTGCGCGCAAACGTCGCGAACAGGTGCTCGATGGTGTGCGCCACGGCGGTGGAGAGGTAATCCCCCTTGTTTGGCTCTTTCATGCGAATATCATAGGTCATCACCTCTCCGTCCTGGCGCGAGAGATACATGCCCCGCTTGAGCTTGGTGTGGTCGACACAAAAACTGGCGATTCGATTCATAATTTCCTCCTTTTTTGCAACAGCGCCGCCAGAGAAAACAGCGCGAAAATAACGAGATTGACAACGACGACGCTCGCGCCCGCGGGCGTCGCCAGCGCGAAGCTCATCAGGATGCCCGCGACATAGCACCCCACGGCGACACAGGCGGCCGTCACGGCGACGCCGCGAAAGGTGCGGCAGACCCGCATAGCGGTCAGCGTCGGGAATGTGAGCAGCGCCGAAATCAGCAGCGCCCCCATCATCCGCATCCCCAGCACGATCGTCACGGCGGTCAAAAACGCGACCATCATATTATATAGGTTCACAGGTTCGCCCGTCGCGCGCGCAAAGGTCTCGTCGAAGGTCACCGCGAAAATGTGGTTGTAAAAGAGCAGAAACAGCGCCAGCACAGCGGCGCACAGCGGCACACACAGCGTCACGTCCGCCTCGCGCATGGCGAGCACGCTGCCGAACAGATAGCTGTTGACATCGGTCGTCATGCCCGTCGTCGCCGAAACCACAACGACGCCGATGGCCAGCGAGGAGGCGGAGATCAGCGCGATGGCTGCGTCGCCCTTGAGCTTGCCGTTCCCGCTGATGCGCAGCAGCAAAAACGCGGCCAGAACCACAACCGGGATCGCGAACGCAAGGGGCGCAAGGCCGAGCGCAGCGGCGATCGCGAGCGCGCCAAAGCCGACATGCGACAGGCCGTCGCCGATCATCGAATATCTCTTGAGAACGAGGGGCACGCCGAGCAGCGCGGCGCACAGCGCCACAAGCGCGCCAACGACCAACGCCCGCGCCATAAAGGGATAACCGAGCATCGCGCGAAGCAGCTCAAGCACCGCGTCCACCTCCTTGGAGCGCCTGCGCCGCCGGAGAACGGCGGTAGTCGGCGACCGGGCCGAAGAATTCCTGCGCATGGTCGAGATGCAGCACCTGCTTCGCCTCGGACAGAGCCCCCGTCAAATCGTGTGAGACCATGACGACGGTCAGTCCCCGCTCCGCGTTCAGCCGGCGCACCACGCCGTAAAGCTCCGCCGTCATCGCGGGGTCAAGGCTCGCCGCCGGCTCGTCGAGGATCAGCAGCCGCTTCGCCGCGCACAGCGCCCGCGCCAGCAGCACCCGCTGCTGCTGGCCGCCCGACAGCTCGCGATAACACGCGCGCTCCAGCCCCCGCAAGCCGAGCAGCGCCATCTTTTCCCCCGCGCGCCGCCTGTCCTCGCCGGTGTAGAAGAGGCCGAGCGGCCCGCTTGCGCGGCAGCCGGACAGCACGACCTCCCGAACGCTCGCCGGAAAATCCCGCTGCACGGCGGATTGCTGTGGCAGATAGCCGATGTCGGTCGATTCCAGCCCGTCGCCGCGCTCAATGCTGCCGGCGGCGGGCTGCTTGAGGCCGAGCAGCGCCATGACAAGCGTGCTTTTGCCCGAGCCGTTCTCGCCGACGATGCAGAGATAGTCCCCCTCGTTCAGCGAAAAGTTGACCTTCTGCACCACAATTTTATTTTCATAGGCCAGCGACAGGTCGCGGCAGGTGATGAGCGCCATTACGACAGTGCCTCCTTGAGATTTTCCGCATTCTGCCACATCAGCGAGAGATAATCCTCTCCGCGCTCCCTCTCCTCTTTCGTGAGATTGTGGCAGGAGTGCAGCCGCAGCGTTTTCGCGCCCGTCGCCTCGGCGATCGCGTCCGCGACAAGGTGGTTGGAGGCCTCGATGTAGAATACAACAGGAATCTTCTCCGCCTCGATTTTGTCGCAGAGCTGCGCAATGCCCGCCGCGCTCGGCTCGGTCTCGCCGCCGCACGCCGGGAAGGCCGCGTAGGCGGTCAGCCCATACGCCTCGGCGAGATAGCGGAACGGGAAGCGGTCGCCCACGACAAATTCGGTGCGCGCGGCGTTGTCGACGAGATCGACAAACACCGCGTCGAGCTCATACAGCTTTTCGAGATAAACCTCCGCATTGGCCCGGTAGGGCGACGCGTTGGCGGGGTCCAGCGTGCAAAGCCGCGCGCAGATCGCCTCGACGATGCGCGCCGCGTTTTTCGGCGAGGTCCAAACATGCTCGTCGAGCTCGTGCGCGTGGTGCGCGCTCTCTTCTCCCCCGGCTGCGGCCTGCTCCTCGAGAAGGTCCACGCACTCGGTCAGGGTCAGGGTCTCGGGGGCGTCCTCGCCCATAGAGGCCAGGATCTCCTCGATCCAGAAATCGTTTTCCCCGCCCGTATAGATCAGCAGGTCGCAGCGCTGGATCGTCAGAATATCCTGCGGGGAGGGCTCATAGCCGTGGCTCTCCGCCCCCGGCGGAAGCAGCTGGGTCACCGCCGCGAGCTGCGCGACCAGATGCTGCGCAAAATCATACGGCGGAAAGATCGTCGTCACAATACGCAGCCGCCCATCCTCCTGCTCGGGCACGGCGTGTGCGCAGCCGAAAAAAAGCAGGGTTAAGAGGGCCGCTATCGCGCAGAGCGCAACGGATCGTTTGCAGATTGATTTCAAATGTCGGTTTCTCCATCCAAAAAAGTTGTCATTTCGCGGCGGAGCGAGGCGCGCGTGGCCCGACAGGCCCGTCCGCCGACGATTCTTTTTCGTTACCGCGGAGGGGATCCCCGGCGGTTTCGCCGGTTGCCGCCCTGGCGGCGAGGCGAACGCCATTAAAACAAAAGTATAATGGCTATTCAAAATTATTATACCACACGCCGCAAGAGAGAAAAAACCGCTTTTGAAACGAAAGCGGCGCGGCATTTTTTAAATTTCTCAAAAAAATATAAAATTTTCCGCGATTTTCGTCCCCGTCCACATTGTTTTACGCGCAAACTTATTTTACAATAGAGGGTAAGAATATCAATCCATGAGGTGTGTGCCTATGTCTAAATATCCCTGCCTCGACCGCTGCTTTGATCTCGAGTCCTCCGCGACGCTCGAGGCGCTGTACGGCGACGATTACCGCGCCATGCTGCCCCGCTTTGAGGAGCTTCTCGACCTGTTCGACGCGCAATTTGGCGGCGAGCCGAGCTACCTTTTCAGCGCGCCCGGCCGAACCGAGATCGGCGGCAACCACACCGACCACGAAAACGGCATTGTCCTCGCGGGCAGCGTCAATCTCGACGTGATCGCGGCGGTCCGCCCCAACGACAGCGGCGTGATCCGCATCCAATCTCAGGGCTTCCCGATCGACGTGGTCGAGCTCGACTCGCTCGCGCCCATCGAGGCCGAGCAGAACACCTCCGCGGCGATCATCCGCGGCATCGCGGCGCGCTTTCGCCAGCTCGGCTTTGAGATCGGCGGCCTCGACGCTTACACGACCTCCCTCGTGCTCAAGGGCAGCGGACTTTCCTCGTCGGCGGCGTTCGAGGTGCTTGTCGGCACCATTCTCAGCCACGTTTACAACGGTGGCGCCGTCGATTCGGTCGAAATCGCGAAAATCGGCAAATACGCCGAAAACGTCTTTTTCGGCAAGCCGAGCGGCCTGCTCGACCAGATGGCCTCCTCTGTCGGCGGCGCTGTGTATATCGACTTTGAGGACCCGGCCGAGCCCAGGGTCGAGCCGCTTCACTTTGACTTTGCCGGCTGCGGCCACGAGCTGTGCATCATCGACTCGGGCGCGGACCACGCCGACCTGACCTATGAAT
>CAZKRQ010000130.1:0-6089 GCA_964555125.1 uncultured Oscillospiraceae bacterium | reverse complement strand
GGCAGCACCGCCTTAAACATGTCGATGTTCCATTTTTCCAGCGCCTCGCTCATGACCGTGTGGTTGGTGTAGGCGAAAGTTCGGCGCGCAATGCGCATCGCCTCGTCCCAGCCGTAGCCGCATTCGTCGAGCAGGATACGCATCAGCTCGGGGATCGCGAGGGTCGGATGGGTGTCGTTGAGCTGAATGGCGACCTTGTCGGGCAGATTGGCCAGCGAGCCATATTGCGCGAGGTGATTGTTGAGAATGTCGTTGATGGACGCCGAGCAGAAGAAATATTGCTGGCGCAGGCGGAGGATCTTCCCCTCCATGTGGTTGTCGTTGGGATACAGCACCTTGCTGATGAGCTCGGCGGTGCTGTTGGCGCGCAGCGCCGCGGCATAGTCGCCCTTGTTGAAGCTGTCCATGTCGATGCCGACCGCTTCGCTCTTCCACAGCCGCAGGCGGCTGACCGAGTTGGAATCATAGCCCGAGATATACATATCATAAGGCACGGCGTTGACCGAGTTGTAGTTGTAGTGCTCGACATAATGATAGTCGTTCTGCCAATATTCCCTGATCTCGCCGTCGAAGCGGACCTCGATCGCCTCGTCCTTTTTCTCCTCGAGCCAGACCTCTCCGCCCGGCAGCCAGTTGTCGACCAGCTCCTGCTGCCAGCCGTCGGTGATCTTCTGCTTGAAGATGCCGTATTCGTAGAGGATCGAATAGCCCGTGCCGGTATAGCTCTCGGTCGCCAGTCCGTCCATATAGCAGGCGGCCAGCCGCCCGAGGCCGCCGTTGCCAAGGCCTGCGTCCGGCTCGAGATCATACAGCTTCTCAAGGGAAACGCCCGCCTCCGCGAGGATCTCCTCCACCTCTTTATTGATGCCGAGATTGTAAAGGTTGTTCTTGAGCGACCGGCCGACAAGAAATTCCATCGAGAGATAATAGACCTGTTTCGCGCCCTCGCCGTAGGTCTTGGCGTCGTGGTGGCGCAGCTTGTTGTCGAGAATGCCGCGCACGGTGAGCGCCGTTGCTTTATACACCTGCTCGGGGGTCGCTGTGTCGAGTGTTTGTTTATACAACCGCGCCAGCTTATCGCTGATCTCCTTTTTGAGCGCGCTTTTGCTGAGCTCCAAATGCTTCAAAACAATTCATTCCTTTCTTCAGCAAGTAAAAATAAATAAACGACTCTGTTTTTTATTATACTAGGAAATACCGCGTCGTTCAAATAGAACTTCGCCAAATTCTCCATATTTTGAAAAATATTTTGTCAATCCGCTTATTTTGTACTATAATATAAATAATTATGAGAAATTCGGTGATTTTGCCCTGGGCCGGGGCAGTTTATCAGTCACTTTGATGAAATGAGGTTAAGTTATGCCCCACAACAAGCTGCTGCTCAATATCGCTGGGCTGAGCATTCTGGTCAACACCGAGGAGGACGAGAGCTATACGCGCGATCTCGCGCAGGAGCTGGACGCGGACATCACGGCCATTCTCGACGCAAACCCCTCCGCCTCGGTGACCAATGCGGCGCTGCTCTGCGCGCTCGGCTATCTGGACGACTCTAAAAAGTCCGCCCGCACCGCCAACCACATGCGCAGCCAGATCAAGGAGTATCTCGCGGACGCCGCAAAGGCCAAGCTGCAATATGACGAGGAGCACAAGCGCGCCGCCGACCTGTCGGTTGAAATTCAGGCGCTGCGCTCGCATCTCACCCGCCTTGCGACCGAGGGCGACAGCTCGGGCGTAATCGAGAATATGAAAAACGAGCTCACCGCCTCGCGCAATGAGCTGGAGGATGTGCGCGAAAAGGCGGGCCGCATCGCCGCCGCGCACAAGGCGCTGACCGAGAAGAGCGACGCGATGAGCGAATACATAGCCGGGCAGGACCGCGAGCTCGAGAGCCTGCGCGCCGAGGTGAAGCAGCTGCGCGACGCCGTCTCCTCCAAGGACGAGCTGTTGGCGGCGCAGTCCTCGCGCGTCGACACCCTGCTGGCCGACATCGCCTCCGCCGAGGCGGAGACCGAGCGGCTGAACAAGGAGGTCGCCGCCTATTACGAGCTGATCGGCGAGGCCGCGGAGCCCGGCGCCGCGCCGCAGGACGGCCCGCAGCGGCCCGACCCGATCGACGACCCGCCACCGCAGCGGTTTGATTATGACGCGTTCGAGGAAGAGCCCGCCGACGACGACGCGTTCGGCGGCGCCGAGGGCTTCGCAAGCGGGGTCGCGACCCACAGCCAGCCCCCCATGACCGAAGAGCCCGACGAGCCGGCGCACGATCCCAACGTCCCCGACCTGAGCTGGACGTTGGACATCTCTTGACCCGCCCGCTGCGGGTGCGCCGCCTGCGCCCACAGGCCAGGCTCCCCTATCGGGCCAGCGAGGGCGCGGCGGCCTATGATCTGTGCGCCTGTCTCGCGCAGGACGCCGTCATTCCGCCCGGCGGCACCCTCAGCGTCCCGACCGGGATCGCCCTCGAGCTGCCGGGCGAGGAGTATGTCGCGCTCGTCTTTTCGCGCAGCGGCCACGGCTTCAAGCACGGCGTCAGCCTCGTCAACTCGGTCGGCGTGATCGACAGCGACTATCGCGGCGAAATCTCGGTCGGGCTTGTCAACAACGGACCCGCCCCCTTTACCGTGCGCAGCGGCGACCGCATCGCGCAGCTCATGATCACAAACTGTTTTCACCTCCCCATAGAGGAGGTCGAATGTCTCGGCGAAACGGCGCGCGGCGCAGGCGGCTTTGGCTCGACCGGCTCCCGCTGATACCGGCGGGCCTTTCTCTTTTTTGCGGGCAATGGCGAGCCTCGCCTCGCCCGCTCTCCGGCGAAGAACCGCCCTGCCGGGACAATGCCCCGCCCGGGGTCGTGTTATGGATCGCCGTCGTTCTTTACTTTTCGTATATTAATTAGGAAATTCTACAAAATGAAAAAAGATTTTATGTTTTTCTTTTATCTCATCGCGGGCATCGTGATCGGCAGCCTGATCGCCGCCGTCGCGCGGGACGTCTCCTGGCTCTCGTGGCTGGCCTTCGGCACGACGATCGGCTTCGGCGCCGACGCGCCGGCCGTGCTTGACCTGACCGTGCTGCGGCTCTCCTTCGGCTTTTCGTTCAGCCTGACCGTCGCGCATATCCTCACGATCGGCGCGGCAATGGCCATCTATTCGGGACGCAGGAGATAAAACCATGCCGGAAATTATTCTCGCCTCTAAAAGCCCGCGCAGACGCGAGCTTTTTTCTCTTATAACGCCGCGCTTCACCTGCACGGCCGCCGAGGTCGACGAGCGCGCGGGCACCGCGGAAAGCCCCGCGCAGCTCTGCGAGCGGCTTGCCCGGCTCAAATGCCGCGCGGCCGCGCAGAACGCGCCCGGCGAGGTCGTCGTCAGCGCGGACACCGTCGTTGACCTGGACGGCGCGGCGCTCGGCAAGCCGGGCGACCGGGAGCAGGCGCGCGCGATGCTTCGCGCTCTATCCGGCCGCACCCATCGGGTACACACCGGCGTATGCATCGCCTACGCGGGCGCGGCCCGCTCGTTTGTCTGCACGACGTCGGTCACCTTTCTGCCCATTCCCGAGGCCGCGCTCGAGCGCTATCTGCAAACGGCGGAGCCCTACGACAAGGCGGGCGGCTACGGCATTCAGGGCTGGGCCGCGCGGTGGGTCGAGCGCATAGACGGCGACTTCTTCAATGTGATGGGCCTGCCCGTCTCCCGTGTTTATGCTGCATTATCCTCACAAAATTTCGTCTAAAATCACAATGGAATTCAACACCAGAATCTATCCTTTTTTCATTGTAATGAATTTTTGATTCTGCTATAATGATTTCTGAGGTACAAAAATGGGTATAATTACAATGATTACCGCGGGGAAAGACGGCGTCGGCAAGTCCACCGTCTGCACCCTGACGGCGGATTCCATCGAAGCTATGGGCAAGCGGGTCCTGATTATCGAGCTGGATTCGGGGCTGCGCAGTCTGGACATCATGTCGGGCGCCTACGGCGTATCGGTCTATGATATTTTCGATGTGCTCAGCGGGCGCTGCACGGCGGAGCAGGCCATCGTCCACGCCCCCTCGCCCCGCAGGGAGATCTATGCGCTCTGCGCGCCCTATAAAAACGAGCGGGTGAACGGCGAGCGCTTTGTCAAGCTCGTGACGGGTCTCAACGAATCCTTTGACCATATCCTCATCGACACCTCAAACCACGGCGGCGCGGTCGTGGCCGCCAGCGCCGTGGCGATGGGCGCGATCGTCACCGCGACCCCCGACCCGTTCAGCGTGCGGGACGCGCGGATCATGGCGGACAGGCTGCGCGACCTCTCGGTGCCCGGCATACGCCTGCTCATCAACCGCGTGGTGCCCGAGCGCGTGCATCTCGGCGTGGTGCCCAATCTCGACTACTGCATCGACAACGTGGGCGCCCGCCTCATCGGCGTCATCCCCGAAGAGGACGAGATCGCGCTCGCCGTCGCGAAAGGCAAACCGTTGGCGAAAAAAAGCGCGCTGCGCCCGCTGTTCGACAATCTGGCGCAGCGCATCTATGGAAACGACGTGCCCCTCTTGGTCGAATAACTCAGGTCGAATCATTCAGAAGGAGAACAGAGATGAATATTGCACTCATTGCGCATGACTCGAAGAAAGAACTCATGGTTCAGTTTTGTATCGCGTACTGCGGCATCCTCAGCCGCCACAACCTCTGCGCCACCGGCACGACCGGCAAGCTCGTGAGTGAGGCGACGGGCCTGCAGATCCAGAAATTCCTCTCCGGCCCGCAGGGCGGCGACCAGCAGATCAGCGCGCGCATCGCGTGCAATGAGATCGACCTGCTCCTCATGTTCCGCGACCCCATCTCCGCGAAGGAGCACGAGCCCAACGAGATGAACCTGCTGCGCCTTTGCGACGTGCACAACATCCCCGTCGCCACCAATATCGCGACGGCCGAGGTCCTCATTCACGGCCTTGAGCACGGAGACTTTGACTGGAGGAACATCGTCAACCCGAAGTGACGGACAGAAACACGCGCGCCCCGGCGGACCTTACAGCCCCGCCGGGGCGCTTTATCCGCCCATTTTTCCGGCTTTCTTCGGCCTGTCGTTTTTTTGTTTCGGACGGGCCAAAAAATTTGTAATCACGCCGCAAAAGTGGTAGAATAAGCTGAATCGTTTTGAGAGAGAACCGGGCGCGCGGCGGGGTCTCCGTCCGCCGCGCCGAGCCGGGAAAGGAAGGGATTATGGCACAGCAAATCACATCGCCGCGCGGCACGCAGGACATCCTGCCCGACCAGAGCCACCGCTGGCGGTATCTGGAAAGGCGGCTCGGCGAGATCTGCGAGCGCTTTGGCTATCATGAGATCCGCGTGCCCACGTTTGAGCACACCGAGCTGTTTGCGCGCGGCGTCGGCGACACGACCGACGTTGTCGGCAAAGAGATGTACACCATGACCGATAAGGGCGGCCGGTCGATCACCCTGCGGCCCGAGGGCACAAGCGGCGTCGCGCGCGCCTTTTTGCAGAACGGGGTTTTAAACGGCGTGCTGCCCGCGCGCGCGTTTTATCTCCTCTCCTGCTTCCGCTATGAAAAGCCGCAGGCAGGCCGTCTGCGCGAGTTTCACCAGCTGGGCATCGAGAATTTCGGCTGCGCGGAGCCGGACGCCGACGTGGAGGCCATCCGCGTCGCGCACACGGTGCTCTCGGAGCTGGGCCTGCGCCACATCCGTCTCGAGCTCAACTCGATCGGCTGCCCCGTCTGCCGCAAGCGGTATCACGAGGCGCTGCTGCGCTACTTTACCGCGCGGCGCGACGAGCTGTGCGACACCTGCAAGGACCGGCTGACCCGCAACCCCATGCGCATTCTCGACTGCAAGAGCCCGGTCTGTCAGGAAATTTCACGCGACGCGCCGGTCATGCTCGACTATCTCTGCGAGGACTGCGCCGGGCACTTCGCGCGCGTGCGCTCCATTCTTGACGACGCGGGCATCGCCTACACCGTCAACCCGCGCATCGTGCGCGGCCTCGATTATTACACCCGCACCGTCTTTGAATTCATCCACGACGCGGCGGGCGCGCAGGGCACCGTCTGCGGCGGCGGGCGGTACGACGGCCTGGTC
>CAZKRQ010000129.1:0-6090 GCA_964555125.1 uncultured Oscillospiraceae bacterium | reverse complement strand
TTTCCCGATCAGGGGAAACGGAGCCAAGCGGACTTTGCGACGACGAGCGACGACGCGCCCGCGAGATAGGGCGCGGCGCTTCATTTTTTGAGCATTTTCTGCGCGTGGGCGCGGATGCAGCCAAAGGTCTCCTCGCTGAGATCGTGCTCGATCTTGCAGGCGTCCTCATAGGCGGTTTTTTCGCCGACGCCGAGCGCCATGAACAGCTGCGCAAGGGTTTCGTGGCGCTCGTTGATGCGCTCGGCGATCTCGCGGCCGCTCTCGAGCAGCTCGATATAGCCCTCGCCATCCATCGTGATATAGCCGTTTTCGCGCAGCTTTTTCATCGCGATGCTGACGCTCGGCTTGCTGAACTCGAGCTGATTGACGATGTCGATCGAGCGCACCCGCCCTTTGCTGTTTTTGATGCGCAGAATCGCCTCCAGATAATTCTCGGCGGATTCATGAATATTCAAAATCGTGCTCCTTTCTGGCGAGAGGCCTCAACAGCTGCGCTCTCTGCGCAGCTGCGCGCGCCGCGCCGCCCAATCGGGCAGCACCCCGGCGACAAGGCCGTAAAAAGCCTGGTTGTGGGCGGAGACGAGAAAATGCGCCAGCTCGTGCACCACAACATAATCGACACATGCGCGCGGCGCGCGCAAAAGATAGTAGTTCAGGGTGATCTTATTCCCGTTCGTCTTGCAGGAGCCCCACCGGCTCGTCATTTTGCGCACGGCGATCTCGGGCCTGCGCACGCCGCGCGCCGCGAAATAGGGCAGATAGAGGTCCACCGCGCGCGCATACACCTCGGCGGCCTGCGCCCGCCACCAGCGCTCAAACCGGCGGCGCAGCGCCTGCGGGTCATCCGCCGCGCGCGACTCGATGAGCAGAAGGCGCTCCTGCGGCAAAACAGAGATGCCGTCGCGGGCCGCCCGCCGCAGGCAAACCGTCAGATCCTCGCCGAGATAGCGAACGAGGCTGCCGTCCGCGAGCGTCTCGGCGCTTTGCGGCGGGGTCTTGGCCCGCTGCCGCAGCAGCGCCTGCTCAAGCCAGTCCCTGTTCGCCGAGACAAAGCTCTCGATCTCGCGCTGCGGCGTGCGCAGGGGCGCGGATACCAGAATCTCGCCCGTGTCGGCCAGCCGCAGGCGCAGATTTTTCATTTTTTTGCGGGTGATTTCAATCTGCCGGGGCTCGCCGAGCAGCGTCAACGTCATTTTCATAGATGCCAGTGTAGCACACCCGCGCCGGGTATACAACGCCCCTTACGCCTTTTTATATTCGCGGCAGATCTCCAGCGCGTCCCCGGCCTTGAGCACATGGCCGTGGTCGAGCCAGACGACCCGCGTGCAGAGCTCCTCGATCTGGTCGATCGAGTGGGAGACGATGAGCACCGTCGTGTCGTTGCTCATCAGCTTGCGGATGCGGTCCTCGCATTTTTGCTGAAACTTGAAGTCGCCGACCGCGAGCACCTCGTCGACGATGAGGATGTCGGGCTGCACGATGGTCGCGATGGCGAAGCCGAGCCGGGCCTGCATCCCGCTCGAATAGTTTTTGATCGGCACGTCGAGAAATTTATGCAGCTCGGCGAAATCGACGATCTCGTCGAAAACGCTGCTCATGAATCCGCGCGAATAGCCGAGGATCGAGCCGTTGAGAAAGATATTTTCGCGCGCGGTCAGATCGGGGTCGAAGCCCGCGCCCAGCTCGATGAGGGGGCTGATGCTGCCGTGCACCACGGCGCTGCCCCGCGTCGGCTTCATGATGCCGGCGATGATTTTGAGCATGGTGCTCTTGCCGCTGCCATTAAAGCCGATCAGGCCGACAACCTCGCCGCGGTGAACGGTGAACGAGACGTCCTCGAGCGCGAGAAAGGATTTGAAGAACAGCTCGTGCTTCATCATGCGGATGAAATATTCCTTGATGCTGTCGACCTTGAGGCTGCTCATGTTGAATTCCATGGTCACGTTGTTGACCTCGATCATCACGTCGGACACGCCGCGCCGCCCCCTTTCTTAAATATAGAGAATAAATTGATCCTGTTTCTTTCTGAAAACGACGAGCCCGAGCAGCAGAAACACGATGCCGTAGCCAAAGCTGACATAATTGTCCATTGCGGTCGGCAGCCGGCCGTAGATGAGCACGTTGCGGAAATATTCGACATACCAGGTCAGCGGATTGATCCTCGCGACATACCAGATCAGGCTGCCCTCCAGCGCCGAGAGGGGATAAATGATCGGCGTCATATACATCCAGGCGGTGATGAGCACCGAATAGAGATGCTTGAGATCGCGGAAAAACACGCAGAGCGACGAGATGATGAGGCTGAAGCCGAGGGTGAACAGCAGCATCGCGGCGAGCGGGATCGGAAACAGCAGCATCACCGGCGAAAAGGAGACCCGATAAAACAACATCATGATCGCGATCGCGGGGATGGAAAAGGCGAGGTTGACAAACCCGAACAGCACCTTTTCGACCGGGAAAATATATTTGGGGATATACACCTTTTTGATGAGCGCCGAGGCGTCGACGATCGAGAAGATCGCGCTGCTCGTCGACTCGTTGAAAAAGGAGAAGATCACCTGCCCGGTGATGAGATAGAGCGGGAAATCCTCGATCTCATAGCGGAACACCCGGGAAAACACCGCGCTGAGAATCAGCATCATGAACAGCGGGTTGAGCAGGCTCCACAGCACGCCGAGCACCGACCGGCGGTATTTGACCTTGATATCCCGTGTGATGAGATTTTCGAGCAGATACTTATATTTGTCAAAGGTCTCGATATACGCTTTCAGCATGGGCGCGCTCCTTTTTTCGCGGGCGATCGGTTCATGATTTTTTATTATATCTGTTTTGCAAATGGCTGTAAAGCGCCGCGGTCCGCGCCGGGCTATATTTTGCCGCGGCAGAGCGGCGCGCTGCCGGGCGCATGGCGCAGATCTCGGAATCGCTGCCTTTGCGGTATTTTTCCCCTCGAAATCGCGCAAAACCGCAATTCTGTAAATAATTCTTGACGAATCGCGATGCGTGTGCAAAATAAAGAGTAGGGGCGCATCACAAACAAAAAACAGAAAAGAGGCGGATGATTTTATGGATCGAAAGCGGCAAAAAACAGCGGGACTCGCAGCCGTCGCGGCGCTGTTCCTGCTGGCGGACGGGTGGCTTCTGCGCTGGACCTACCGGCTGCAAAGCGAGCGGTATCTGCCGGTCCACCTCTATTACAGCCAGCTCGGCCACACGGCGGTCGTGATCGCCGCGACGGTGCTGGCGCTGTTCGCGCTGCGCGCGCATTTCGCGGGCCTCGCCGCCTCGCCGCGCGCAAAGCGGGTCTGTCTCGCCGTGGGCGTCGCCCTCCCGCTGCTGACCCACGCTGCCTGGCTGCTCGCGCTGCTTACGCCGGCGCTCGACGGCATGGGGGCGGGCGGCGCGATCCTCGCGCTCTGCCGGAGCGCGGCGGCCGGGAATCTCTGGTACATCCTGGCGGGGCTGCTGATCTACGCCGGTCTCGCCTCGCCTCAAAAGGGGCAGGACGCCGTGTGACGCGCTTTCCGTTACCGGGCGAAACGGGGTTCCGGGCGCGACGTAACGCCGCGCCCGGAATTTGCGCCGCGCAACTCTTCCGCAGCAGAACACGGCGCGGTTGCGCGCGGCGCAAATCGGTGCTAAGATAAAGCGAAAAGAAGATGGGAGGGCGAACGGGTGAAATCTCCTTTTGGCGCGCTGCGTCTGGTCGGCGGTATTTTTGCGGGGTTCGGTGCGCTGTTTCTGGCTGTCGCGATCGGCGGCGCGTTTACCGGTCCCGGCGGCGCGGGGCAAAGAGGGGCCCTGCCGGTTTTGCTCTCTTTCGGGTTTATGGGGGCCGTTTTCGCGGCGCTCGGCGCGATGTTTCTGTCGCTCGGCGGCGCGGGGTCCGAGCGCCGGGCCCTGCGGCTGATGGACGAGGGGGAGCGCTACAGCGCCGAGATCACCGATGTCGTGCCCGCGCACATCTCGGTGAACGGCCACGGGCTCTGGCGGGTCGTCTGCCGCTATACCGATGAGTCGGGGCGGCAATGGAGCTGCCACAGTGCGCCGCTGTGGGAAAAGCCGGCGCTGAACGGCGCGCCCGCCGCCGTCTACCGCGACCCGCGCCGCCCCAGACGCTATTACGTCGATCTCTCCGCGGCGACAGAGGACCCGGTCGGCTTTTAAAAGGGCGTGTCACCGGTGGCCCTCGCTCTGCCGCCCGTGAACGGGATATTCCATACCTGATGAAAGTCCTTGTATCTTTGATAGATCGTTCGTGAACGGCCCGTCGCGCCCGATACCTAGCGCGGGCGCTTTTTTGCAGAGCTCCTCACCGGCAAAGCCGGTGGTTTCCAAAAAAATAAAGGCAACCGGCCTAGGATGGTTGCCTGCTTTGTTTGGGGGGCGTAGCCGCCGCTATTTTGTCGCGTCGTCGATCGCGTGCGCGAGCAGCACCATCGCGTTTTTTGCCTCGGTCAGGGTGTTGGACTCGGAGCCCGTCTCGACGAGCAGATAGCCCGAGAGCATATCCTGATTGTAATAGCGGTAGGCGAACAGCGCCGGGCGGGTGAAGCCGGGGAACAGGGCCTCGGCGCTGCTCTGGATGCGGGAGGCCAGCGTGAGATTGTCCGCCCAGTTGGGCACGGCGTCCTCATCGGTGCCCGCCGCCGCGACAATCATGATCTGGGCGGCCTTGGCGCCGCCAACCAGAACGGTCGGCTTGACGCGGGTCCCGTCCTCCCTCTGGATGCCGTCGCGGTGGATGTCGAGCACCAGCTTGATGCTCGGATATTGATCGAGATAGCTCTGCACCGTCACGCGCGAGCGGGAATAGGAGTTGTTGTAGGAGGGGTAATCGTGGTATTCGGTCGCGTGGACCGCACAGATGCCCAGCGCGTTGAGGGTTTCGCAGAGCACTTCCCCGGCGGCGACGACGTTTTTTTCGCTGTCGGTTGAACGGGTCGGGTATTCCGCGTCGTAAAACCCGACGTCAAAGCGGTCGTAGCTCTCGGTGGAATGGGTGTGCACGACGAGAACCTGCGGCTCGCTGCTGTTTCGCTCGAGGTCAACGTGAAAGCTCGAGCTGTCGACAAGGGCTTGCAGCTCGCTCGTCGCGATATTCGTCGCGTTGCGCAGCGAGCCGCTGCCGTAATAAAAATAGTTGTCTCCCTCGCCAATCGAGAGATACTGCGCCTGTTCGATCGGGCCGCGCCGTTCTTCGGGCACGAGCGACTCCGCCGCGGCGAGGTCGGTTTCCTCGGCGGTGGGCGATGAAATCTCGGGTATCTTGTCCGGCGCGGCGGGTTCCGGCTGCGCCTCATTGGCCGGCGACATCGGCTCGCTCACGGGCTCGTCCTGATGCTCCGAGCCGAGCACCGTGCTCATGTGCCGGCGCATCACGGCGATACCCGCCTCCGGGTCGGCGAAGGAGGCGGTCAAAATTCCAAAACGGCGCAGGGTTATCGCGGTGAATTCCTGCAAATCGCCGCAGGAAAACAAAAACGACGCCACCGTCAGCAGCGAGACCGCGACATAGACCGTGTCGCGCTTGATTTGCAGATGCTTGCGCTTCATTTTTTACAGTCCTTTCTCCGGCATCGGTAAATATTATGTTTTTTTTCATCCGGGTATGCTTTTTTCAAATTGGCTCTTGATTTTTGGCCGGGAGGATGGTAATATTATGAGTACTGCACGGCAATCAAAGGAGGTGGTACCATGCCGAATATTAAATCCCAGAAAAAGCGCGTGATCACCAATGCGAAAGAGACGGCGCGCAACAAAGCGGTTAAATCCAATCTCAAAACCGTTTTGAAGAAGGCAGAGGCTGCCATCGCCGCGGGCGAAGACAAGGCCGCTGTTGTGAGCAGCGCTTCGAGCACGATCGATAAGGCGCTCAAAAAGGGCGTGCTGCACAAGAATGCCGCCAACCGCAAAAAGGCTCAGATCGCCAAAGCGGCGAACTGAGCGCGCAAACCCAACAAAAAAAAGGACGCTTCCGTCAAGGAACGCGTCCTTTTTCTATTTCGACCTGATGACCCGCCTCACGCGCCGCTCGTCGTCGCAAAGTCCGCTTGGCTCCGTTTCCCCTGTTCGGGAAAACATCGCCTT
>CAZKRQ010000128.1:0-6096 GCA_964555125.1 uncultured Oscillospiraceae bacterium | reverse complement strand
AGCCGTTGTGGATGCACTGCCTGAGTATACCGCCCGGCGTTTCCTCCCGCTCGAGCACGAGGATGTCGCGGCAGCCGGCATCCCGCGCCGCGATCGCGGCGGCGAGACCCGCCGGGCCTCCGCCGACGACGAGAAGGGCAACCTCACGCATCCCGCTCACCTCCAAACAGAAAATCCTCGACAAACCGGGACCCGCCGCCGCACTTCGTGACCTCCAGCGGCGAAAGGCCCAGCTCCTCGCACAAAATCTCCATCACGCGGGTCGAGCAGAAGCCGGACTGGCACCGCCCCATGCCCGCGCGGGTGCGGCGCTTGACGCCGTCAAGCGTCCGCGCGCCGACCGGCCTGCGGATGCTCTCACGGATCTCCGCCTCGGTCACCGTCTCGCAGCGGCAGACGATCTGCCCAAATGCGGGGTCCTGCGCGATGAGCGCCGCGCGCGCCTCGTTGGAGAGCAGGCGGAATTTCGGGATTCCCCTGCGGATCGGGTCAAAATCGGGATTCGGCGCGGCGTGCAGCTTTTCTGCGACCGCCCCGGCCAGAAATTCCCCGATGGCGGGCGCAGAGGAAAGGCCGGGCGACTCGACGCCCAGCGCGTTGAAAAAGCCGGGCGCGTCGGGCGCCTCGCCGAGCACACCAGCGCCCGCGTCGGCGGGCGCGCGCACCCCCGAAAAGGTGGTGATAAACGCCCGGCCGGGCAGGTCGGGCCATGTCTTTCTCGCCCCCTCGAGCACCCGCGCGAGGCCCCGGGCCGTGCTGCGCGTGTCGTCCTTGTCGGGGATGTCGTCGGCGGTCGGGCCGAGCAAAATCGTGCCGTCGACCGTCGGCGCGACCAGAACGCCCTTGCCCATCGCCGTCGGCACCTGAAACACGGCCGCGTGGAACCGGCCCGCATACTGCTTGTCGACGATATAGTATTCGCCCCGGCGCGGCGTCATGGAATATTTTTTCCGGGAGACCATGTTGTTGATCTCATCCGAGTGGATGCCGGCGCAGTTGACGACGGCCCTTGCCGAAAAGTCGCCCATTTCGCTTTCGACAAGCCAGTCCTCTCCCTCGCGGCGCACGGCGTGCACCCGCGCCCCGCGAAAGAACTCGACGCCGTTATGCGCCGCATTCTCAGCATACGCCTGGGTCAGCTCATAGGGGCAGACGATGCCGCCGCTCTCGACGAGCAGCGCCTTGCGCACCGCCGGGTTGATCTGCGGTTCGCGGCGCAGAATCTCGTCGCGCCCGATCACCGACAGACCCGGCACGCCGTTGGCCCGGCCCCGCGCATACAGCAGGTCGACGGCGGGCTCCTCCTCCTGCGAAAAGGCGGCGACGAGGGAGCCGTTGCGCGCAAAGGGCACGTCGAGCTCCTGCGCGATCCGATCGAACATCGCGTTGCCCCGCACGTTGAATTTCGCCTTGAGCGTTCCCTCTTTCGCGTCGTGGCCGCCGTGCACGATAGCCGTGTTCGCCTTGCTCTGCCCGTTGCAAATATCCGCCGTGGCCTCGAGCAGGGCGATGCGCAGCGCCGAGCGGGATAGCTCGCGCGCCACGGCGCACCCAATCACGCCGCCGCCGATCACGACCACATCATATTCTCTCTTCATTCAGTCCTTCGCCCAACCGAACGAGCACTTGACCGCCTTATGCCAGCCCTCGACGATTTCCTTTCTGTGTTTTTCCTCCATCTGCGGCGTATAGAAGCGGTCGATCTGCCAGTTGCGGCGCACCTCGTCGCGGTTGCTCCAATACTGCACCGCAAGGCCCGCGAGATAGGCCGCGCCGAGCGCCGTCGTCTCGGCGACCCGCGGCCTGTGCACCGGCGCGCCGATTATGTCGGCCTGAAACTGCATGAGAAAATTGTTGGCCGACGCGCCGCCGTCCGCCTTGAGCGCGCGCAGGCGCACGCCGCTGTCCGTCTCCATCACGCGCAGCACGTCGAGCGTCTGATACGCGAGCGCTTCCAGGGTCGCGCGCACAATGTGATATTTATTGACCCCCCGTGTCAGGCCGACGATGACGCCGCGCGCATACGGGTCCCAATAGGGCGCGCCGAGCCCCGCGAACGCGGGCACGACATACGCGCCGTTCGTGTCGGGCACCTTGCTCGCAAGATACTCCGAATCGGGCGCGGTGTCGATCAGCCGCATCTCGTCCCGCAGCCACTGAATCGCGCCGCCCGCGATGAAGATCGAGCCCTCGAGCGCATATTCGACCCTGCCGTCGAGCCCCCATGCGACGGTCGTCACCAGCCCGCTTTGGGAGAACACCGGCTTCTCTCCCGTGTTCATGAGCAAAAAGCCGCCGGTTCCATAGGTGTTTTTCGCCTCGCCCTGTTCAAAGCAGGTCTGGCCGAACAATGCGGCCTGCTGATCCCCCGCCGCGCCCGCAATCGGGATGCGGCCGCCGAACCAGCGCTCCTCCGCGTTGCCGTAAACACAGCTGGAGGGCTTGACCTCAGGCAGCATACAGGCGGGTATTTCGAGCTCGCGCAGAATATCCTCATCCCAGCGCAGGGTATTGATGTTGAACAACAGGGTGCGCGACGCGTTGGAATAATCGGTGACGTGCACCTTGCCGCCGGTCAATTTCCAGATGAGCCACGTGTCGACCGTGCCGAACAGGAGCTCTCCCTTCTCGGCGCGTGCCCTCGCCCCCGGCACGTTCTCAAGGATCCAGCGCAGCTTGGTGCCCGAAAAATACGCGTCGAGAACGAGGCCCGTTTTCTGCCGCCAAGGCTCCTCCAGCCCCCTTGCCTTGAGGCTGTCGCAGTATTCCGCCGTGCGGCGGCACTGCCAAACGATCGCGTTGCAGACCGGCTCGCCCGTCGCCCTGTCCCAGACGATCGTGGTCTCGCGCTGGTTTGTGATGCCGATGGCCGCGACCTCCGCCGCGCGCACGCCCAGCTTGGCCATCGCCTCCTGCGCGACGCCGATCTGGGTGGCCCAGATTTCATTCGCGTCGTGCTCTACCCACCCGGGTCTGGGGTAGATCTGGTTGAATTCTTTCTGCGCGACGCTGCACATCTCTCCCTTTTCATTGAAAAGAATACAGCGGTTGCTGGTCGTGCCCGCGTCCAGCGCCATGATATATTTCGGCATAGACAAACTCTCCCTCAAAAAAGAAATGACGCCAACTCATTCGCTGACGTCATTATACCGTTTTGCGTGCGGTTTCGTCAATCAGAGATCGAGCTTCTCAAAGCTCTTTTCGCTGATACGGCACGCGAGCAGGCCGCACAGGGCAAAAATCACCGCGCCCACCGCGAGCACGCCGAGCTTCGCGCCCATAAAAAGCGGATCCTTTGTGTCCAGCCTGTCGCGGAAAAGCGGCACAAAATATGTGAACGCCTCGAACATGAGCAGCAGAACAAAATAGACGGCGCTCCCCAGCAGAAAGGGAATCCCCACCTTGTCGGGGTCGCGGTAATACCGGGTGAAAAACACCAGATTAAACGCGCCCATCAGCGCGAGCGAGACGCCAAAAAAGGCGACGTTCGCCTCCAGCCCAACGAGGTTTTCGCTCTCGAACAGCTGATTGCGGATCACGGCAAAGGGCACCGAGACGGCCACCTGCACAAGCTCGATCACGACCGCCGCCGCGATGCGCGCGCGCACGACGTCGCGCTTGCGCACGGGCAGCAGCAGCGTGTAATAGAGGTCCCTGTTTTCGCGCCCGGTCAGGCACACAAAAAAGATGCCGAGACAGGTGTAGAAAAAGGCGACGGAATACGGGTAATTCGGAATCAGCAGCATGGCGCCCAGAAACAGAAACAGCAGATTGGTCGGGTGCAGCGCGAGCTTCAGCTCCTTATACAGCAAATTCGCCATCTCAGATCGCCTCCTTTTCCATATGCACCATGATGTCCTCCAGGGTGGCCGCGCGCGACGGTGTCTCGTCCGGCATCAGGTCTTCGGCGCGCACCAGCGCCGTCCAACCGTCGCGGCTGCGCCGCTCGCCGAGCAGTCGCCCCCGCCAGGGCTCCGCTTCGCCGGGCTCCTCAAAATGCAGCACCCGGTACGATTTGACGAAGGCCTCCATCGGCCCGCTGCCGACAAGCTCCCCCTGCTTCAGGTAGAGAATCTCCTGCGCGCATTTCTCCAGGTCGGAGGTGATGTGGGTCGAAAAGAGGATCGTGATTTTGCCCGTGTCCGCGAGCTGTAGAAAAACGTCGAGCAGGTCGTCACGGGAAACGGGGTCGAGCCCGCTCGTCGGCTCGTCGAGCAACAGGAGCCGCGCGTTGTGGGACAGCGCCAGCGCCAGCGAAAATTTCACCTTCATGCCCGCCGACAGCGCGTCGGGCGTTTTGTTCTCATCCAGCGCGAACATTGACAGATAGCGGCGGTAGGCCTCGTCGTCCCACTCGTCATAAAACCGGCGGTTGACCTGCGCGATGGTCCTGAGCTTTTTCTTGGGGTAATAATCGACGCCGCCCGAAACAAAGCCGATGCGCTGTTTGATTGCAAGCTCGTGCTGCGCAAAGGGCATATCGTCAAACAGGACCTCGCCGCAATCCGGATGCACAAAGTTGAGCAGCGATTTGAGGGTCGTCGTCTTGCCCGCGCCGTTGCGGCCGATGAAGCCTGTGATCGCGCCCTCTTTGAGCGCAAAGCTGACGTTTTTGAGCGCAAAGCCCGGATAGGTTTTGCATAAATTGCGAACAGTGAGCACCGACATAGCTATTCCTCCCCCTGCACATGCTGTTCAATGGCAAAGAGAATCTTTTCGGCCTCCTCCTTGCCCGGGATCGCGATGCCGCGTTTTATATCCGCCAACAGCAGCAGCGTATCCCCCGGCTCAATGCCGAACATCTCCCGCGCCTCCTTCGGGATCACGATCTGCCCCTTTTCGCCGACCTTGACCATGCCGTAGAACTTTCCTCTGGGCGCTCTTTCCCTTTTCATGGACCTGTCTCCTTTCCCTATCCCAGCGTTTTCTTTTTTACCGGAATCGCGATACCGTGTTTTCGATCCGCCAGCACAAGCAGCGCGTCGCCCGGCTCGATGCCGAACAGCTCCCGCATCTCGGTCGGGAGCACGATCCGGCCCTCCTCGCCAACCTTGACCATGCTGTACAATTTGCCCTTGGGCGGGGCCTTCTTTTGCATAGGCTGGTCACCTTTCCGATCGTATATCTGTTATTTTTGTTATACTTTTCATATCAATAATACTACGCCGCCATCAAAAATGCAAGACCTTTCTTTATTTTCGAGCTGTTCCGCCGCGCATTTTATCATCCAAGCCTTTCACGGCGCGGCCGGGCTTCGCCGCAATTGAGAAAGCCGGAGCTCTATGATAGAATAGAGAAAAATATCCAAGGGACAAATCGGGATTTGAGGGAGTCAGTTATGCTACAAATTAGAACTGCTGACAGTGCTGATTACAGCAGCGTCAGAGCTTTTTACGATTCTCTGATCGATGCCATGAGAGACGCCCCATATAAGCCGGGCTGGGAAAAGGATGTATATCCAACGCAAGCGTTTTTAATTCGGTCGATCGAACGCCATGAATTGTATATTGGGGAACTGGGCGGGCAGATCGTCTCCTGCATGGTCGTGAATCATGAATATAATGATGGCTACAAAAGCATTCCATGGTCTGTTGAGGCAAAGGACGCGGAGCTTTTTGTCATTCACGCGCTCGGTGTTGACCCTATGTTTTCGGGCAGGGGAATCGCAAAGCAAATGGTTCGGCAGGTTATTCAAACAGCCCGTGAGAATCATATGAAGGCCATTCGATTGGATGTTCTGGAGGGAAACATTCCCGCAGAAAAAGCGTATACCAAAATGGGCTTCAAGCATCTCGGCACGATTCAAATGTTTTACGAGGATACGGGCTGGACGAATTACAAGCTATTTGAGTTTATTGTCTAATTTACGGCTTCACTTCTATCCGCTTGAATCCCAATATTTTATACATTCGATTTTATTGCTGCTGCGTTTGCGGGGCTCGCTGCTCTCGTTGCCGTGCCGTGATCTTTATAAGCTCTGCAAGGTGGGCGTCTTCGTCTGTTTTTCACGGCCGCGCACTGACACTTTTGCGGCATCGATTCCGATCTGCCACTCCGGGATTTTGCGAAAAGAGCATAAAATTTGAAAAATTGTGT
>CAZKRQ010000127.1:0-6097 GCA_964555125.1 uncultured Oscillospiraceae bacterium | reverse complement strand
GGCCGCGGCGGGCGTCCTCACCGTATTTCAGATCTTTAGCCATAATAACATCTTCTCCTTACATTAATGTTTTAATGTTCTTTATTCAACAATCGCGAGAATGTCCGACAGACGAACGACCGTGCACTCTTCCCCGTCGACCTTGACCTCGGTGCCGGCATATTTGCTCAGGATCACCTTATCCCCGGCCTTGACGGTCATCTCAACCTGATTTCCGTCCACAAGCCCGCCGGGGCCAACCGCGACGACCTCCGCAACCTGCGGCTTTTCCTTTGCGCTCGCGGTCAGAATAATGCCGCTCTTTGTGGTTTCCTCCGCCTCGACCATTTTGACAACAACTCTATCTGCGAGAGGTTTGAGTTTCATAAGGGTGTTCCTCCATTTTTTGTTTTTAGCACTCGTTTCGTTTGAGTGCTAAGATTATTTTATCCCAAATTCTCTATTTGTCAAGGGTTTGAAATAAAAAATTTTGCATCGCCGCAAAAAAACGCGGCTGCAACGGCGCAAAAGATTCTTTTTGCGGCATTTTTTTGCCGGCGACTTCCCAACGCATTATTTTTTCGCTGCATTTCGCGCTCTGCGTTTCGCATACGGGCGATTATTCTCTTTCTCACCGCGCTTCTGTCATCGCCGAGATGCTTTTGCTTCTCGCCCCGCCCGTCGCCTGAGGCCAAAGTGTTTTATCCTCCCCGGCAAAGCCGATGTTTATCGATAAAGCTATGCAAAAGAACAGCCCGTTTTGCGGGACTTGCGCCGGCGCAAAACGGGCTTCTCTCATCTTTTTTCTGCGGCGCCGCACTGCGCGCGCTTTGCATAAACGGGCGGCACCACAAAGCGCAGCGAATGGTGCAGCATCTCGACCGACGCGCTGTTGGTGCGCACGATCTCCCCGTCGATATTCAAAAAGAAATCCTTCGGCGACTCGATTTTGAGCCGGTCGGTCTTAAAATAGCGCAGGCAGTCGCGCAGCTCCTCCACGACCTCACCGTTTTGATAATGCTGGCCCTTTTTATAGATGCCCAGCACCCTGGCAATGCGCAGCAGCGGGATCTTATCCACCGCGACAACGTCGATCACGCCGTCGTCCACCAGCGCATCCGGCGTCGCCATATAGCCCCCGCCATAAACCTTGCCGTTGCCCGCCGCCGCGAGGGTAAAGCAGCCCTCCAGCACCTCGTCGCCGACCGTCAGCCGCATCTGCTTCCCGAGCGGCTTGAACAGGCAGCCGACCAGAGCGAGGTTGTAGCACATGGGGCCGCTGAGAAACTTGTATTTTCTCCAGCTGTTCATGCCGTGGGCGACGTCCGCGTCGATGCCGACCGAGATCAGATTCATGCAGAGCCTGTCGTTGACCCGCAGCAGGTCGACCGGCTGCGCAACGCCGCCGACAACCGCCTCCACCGAGCGGAACGCGCCCATGTCGCCGTAGCATTTGACGAAATCATTGCCGCTGCCGCAGGGATAGTGCGCGACCTCGACATGGTCGCAGCCAAACACGCCGCAGACCACCTCGCTCAGGGTGCCGTCGCCGCCGCACGCGCAGATGCGCAGCGGCTCCCCGCTCTGGGCCGCCTCGAACGCAAGCTCCTTCGCGTGCTGCGGATATTGCGTCTCCACGATCTCCCAGTCGAGCTCCTTATCCGCAAACCACGCGCGGATCACCGGCGCGACGGTTGTGCGCGCGTCTCCCTTTCCCGAAACGGGATTCAATATGAACAGGTACTTCACAGGCTTTTTTCCTCTCAAAATATTTTATCGTCCAAGCGCGCTTCTTCGTCCCGCAGCGTCTCAAAACGCCGGTTGAATACAAGGCCCTTTTCGGTGTATAATGAGTGTAATTCAACTGTCGGGGTGCCGCGCTATGCTGATCGACATCACTTTGGAAATCACGCCCGCCATGGCGAAGGACGCGCAGGGAAACGAGAAGAAGGCGCTGGCCGGCCATCTGGGCACGCATTTTGACCTGATGAACAGGGAGTTCCCGCTCGCATACACCGAGAGAGAGGGCGTCGTTTTTGACGTCAGCGCTGTGGCGGGCCGCGACATCGAGCTTTCCGACTTCGATCCCGCGCCGGTCCGCCGGAACATGTTCATCGCGTTTTACACCGGCTTTATCGAGCGGGAAGGCTATGGCGGCGAGCGCTATTTCTCTTCGCACCCGCAGCTGTCGGCCGGGCTGATCGAGTTCCTCGTCGAGCGCGGCGTCTCGATCGTCGGCGTTGATTTCGCCGGCCTTCGACGCGGCAAAGAGCACACCCCCGCCGATCAGTTTTGCGCCGATCACGGCGTTTTTGTTGTGGAAAACCTCTGCAATCTGCAAGCCCTGCTGCATGCCGGCGGCCGGTTCACGGCCCGAACCTTTCCCATGCGCTACGCCGGGATGACCGGGCTGCCCTGCCGCGTCGTCGCCCAGATCCCGCAAACCGCTTAACTCATCACGGAGAAAACGCTATGGTTTTCAGCAGTCTGCTGTTCATCTTTCAATTTTTGCCCGTCGCGCTCTTATTCTACTATATCGCCCCCAAAAAAGCAAAAAATCTTGTTCTGCTTCTCATCAGCCTCGTGTTTTATTCCTGGGGCGAGGTGCGCTATTTCCCCGTCATGCTCGCCACCATCACGGTCAATTACTTCTGCGCCGTCCAAATCGAGAAGGCCAAAAGCCGAAAGGGCCGAAAGGCGCTGCTTTTTCTGGCGCTGTTCGTCAGCCTCGGCTTTCTGTTTGTATTTAAATATTTCGACTTCCTCGCCGGCAACCTCAACGCCGCGTTTCATATCACGCTGCCCCTGCTCGACCTGACGCTGCCGCTCGGCATCAGCTTTTACACCTTTCAGACCCTCTCCTACACCATCGACGTCTATCGCGGCAAGGTCAGGGCCGAGCACAGCTTTATCAACACCGCGGCGTTCGTCGTGCTCCGATCGGCCGCTATTCCGACATCCAGCGCGAGCTGCGCGAGCGCGCGATCACCCCGCAGATGCTCGAGCAGGGCGCGGAGGAATTCGTCATCGGCCTCGCCCGCAAGGTGCTCATCGCGAACAATGTCGGCGCGCTGTGGAGCGAGATTGAGACGCTCGGCTTCGGCAATATCTCGACCGGGCTCGCCTGGCTCGGCGCGCTCGCCTTTACCCTACAGCTCTATTTCGATTTTTCCGGCTATTCCCAGATGGCCATCGGCCTCGGGCGGATGATGGGTTTCAATTTCCCCAAAAACTTCGACAACCCCTATTCCTCCAGAAGCATCACCGAGTTCTGGCGGCGCTGGCACATCACCCTGAGCAGCTGGTTCAGGGAGTATGTCTATATCCCGCTCGGCGGCAACCGGCGCGGGCTCGCCCGCCAGATCTTCAACATGTTCGTCGTCTGGGCGCTCACCGGCCTGTGGCACGGCGCGAGCTGGAATTTCGTGATCTGGGGCCTCTATTTCTTTGTGTTGCTGACGCGTGAAAAGGCGTTTTTGTTGAAATTTCTCGAAAAGCACCGGCTTATCGCCCACGTTTACACACGGTTCGCGGTGATCTTGAGCTGGTGTATTTTTCAGATCACCGACTTCGCGAGCCTCGGCGTCTTTTTCTCCCGCCTGTTTGCGCCGCAGCCCTCCGCTTTGTTCGGCGCGACCTACTACCTGAAAAACTACGCGGTCGTTCTCGCGCTCGGTTGCTTCTTCTCGACCGACACCTGCTCGTACCTCTACGCGAAGGTGAGGGAAAAGCGCGCACTCAAAATCGCGCTGATGCTGTTGCTCTTCCTTGTCTCGACCGCCTATCTCGTGGATTCAACCTATAACCCGTTCCTGTATTTCCGCTTTTGAGAGGAGGTCTTCGCATGTTAAAGCAGAAGCTCAAGGATTCGCTGCTGTTTGTTCTTCTGGCCGCGCTGGTTCTCGGCTTTTTCCTCGCGGGGCTGCTCCTGCCCGACCGCGCGTTTTCCGAAAACGAGAACAAGATGCTCGAGCAGCTGCCCCGGCTCAGCTGGGCCAATCTTGTCAACGGAAAATTCGCGTCCAGCTATGAAAAATATGTCGCGGACCAATTCCCGCTTCGCGACGAGTGGATCGCGGCAAAATCCGTCGCCGAATTCACCCTGCTCAAATCCGAAAACAACGGCGTCGTCTACGGCAGGGACGGCTATCTGTTCCAGAAATACACGGCGGTCGACGAGACGGCGCTCGCCAAAAACACCGCGGCGGCGGCCGCCTTTATCGACCGGGCCGGCGCGCCCGTCACGGTTCTTCTCGTGCCCTCGTCCTACGCCGTGCTCGAGAGCAGGGTGCCCTCCGGCGCGCCCTTCGCCGACCAGGCCGCGCCGCTCGCGGCCACCGGCAGCGCGCTCACCGGCGCCGGCGCGCGCTTTGTCGAGCTGCTGCCCCTTTTGCGCGGGCACGCGGACGAGTATATCTACTACCGCACCGATCACCACTGGACGACCTACGGCGCCTGGCTCGCCTATGACGCGCTCGAGGAGGGCGGCACGCGCTTTGCGTATGACGAATCCAAGGCCGTCGCGGTCCCGGGCTTTCTCGGCACGAGCTATTCCAGATGCAAGGCGTTCAACGCCGTGCCCGACGTCATCCGCTATTTCCCCGCGCTGAACGGTGCGCTGACCACGACGCAGAGCACCGGGGTGAACACCTACGACTCGATCTACAATCTCGAGCAGTTTGAAAAGCGGGATAAATATTCCGGCTTTCTCTACGGCAACAGCAGCTATGTCGAGATCGAAACGGAGCCCGGCGCGGACAAAAAGGAGGCCGTTCTTCTGATTCGCGATTCCTACGCCGATTCCCTTGTCCCCTACCTTACGGCGCACTACCGAAGGATCGTCCTCGTCGACCCGCGCTATTACAACGCCTCCTTCGCCGAGCTGTCGCAGCAGGGCTTTGACGACATTATCCTGCTGTTCGGCTTTGAGAATTTCGCCTCTGAAACCAAGATCACCAACCTTGCCCGATAAGCGGAGGTAACACCATGCTCCCCAGCATTCTCGACGTGCTCGGCCCTCTGATGGTCGGGCCGAGCAGCTCGCACACGGCGGGCGCGCTCAAACTCGCCCGCACCGCCGCCCTGATTGCCGGCCGCCCGTTCACCCACGTGCGCTTCGACCTGTACGGCAGCTTTGCCAAGACGGGCGCGGGCCACGGCACCGACCGCGCGCTGCTCGCGGGCGCGATGGGGTTTTCCGCGACCGACGAGCGCATCCGCGACAGCTTCCGCATCGCCGACGAGCGCGGCCTTCTCTACTCTTTCGCGGAGGAGGAGCCGGCGGACGGCTGCCATGAAAACACCTGCCGCATCACCTTCACCCACGACGACGGCACGCAAAGCGTAATCGTCGGCAGCAGCATCGGCGGCGGCCAAATCGTCATCCACAGCGTCGACGGCATCGAGACCGAGATCAGCGCGAGCTGCCCGACGGTCATCGTCCGCCAGCATGACCGCAGCGGCGTCATCGGCGCGATCACCTCGCTGCTCGCCGGCGCGGGCATCAACATCGGGGTCATGCGCCTCTCCCGCGAGGCGCGCGGCGAGCTCGCCACCACCGTCATCGAAACCGACGACGACATCCCCGCTTCGCTGCTCGCGAGGCTGTCGCAGCTCGATAACGTTATCAGCGTGAGGTTTGTGCATGGTACATGACTTTTCTTCCCTGCTCGCGCTCTGCCGCGAGCAAAACATCTCTCTCGCGCAGGCCGCTCTGCGCATTGAGCGCGCCGCAAGCGGCCTGGACGACGGCGCCATCTATGAGGGTCTGCGCGCGCGTTGGTCCGTGATGCGGGAAAGCGCCTCGCGCGCGCTCGAGTCGCCGCAGCGCATGGCCGGCGGCCTGATCGAGGGCCAAAGCCGCGTCCAGCACACCGGCGGCGGCAGGCTCGCCGGGGAATATCTGAACCGCGTGATGGCCAAGGCGCTCTCCTGCTGCGAGGTCAACGCGGGCATGGGGGTCATCTGCGCCGCGCCGACCGCGGGCTCCTGCGGCATATTGCCCGCCGTGCTCGGCGAAACGGCGGAAAAGCTCGGCTGCGGCGAGGCCGCCCTGCTCGACGCGCTGCTCGTCGCGGGCGTTGTCGGCGCGATCATCACCCACAACGCGACGGTCAGC
>CAZKRQ010000126.1:1222-6197 GCA_964555125.1 uncultured Oscillospiraceae bacterium | reverse complement strand
AACCAACGACCCTGCGGTTAACAGCCGCATGCTCTACCGACTGAGCTAAGTAGGCATCGTCGCCCCGCAATCGATTGCAGAGCTTTTGGTGACCCGTGGGAGAGTCGAACTCCCGTTTAAGGCGTGAGAGGCCTTCGTCTTGACCACTTGACCAACGGGCCGCACAGGCTGTGATGTTTCACAGCGAACTACTATATTGTATCGGATGAAATCCCATTTGTCAAGCCCTTCTCCCCTGATATTCCCACAATTTTCGCCGAGGGTCGGAAGGGGCAGGGGAGAACCGCTTCGGGAAAGACGCGGCGCGCGACGAGAGAGAGGGTCGCGTCCACTCTTTTATGGGCACGGGGCGACAGTGAAGGGAACGAGAGGGCAGGTGCCGCATCCTGTTCGCAGGGCCGAAGGGAATTCGCACGGCGCACGGGGTGAAACGCTCTCCCGCTCCCCGCAAATTCCTGTTTTCGATTTGCGGGGAGCGAAAGGGGGCGTGTCTTTTCTGAAACCCATAAGCCCGTGCCGGCAGTTTGCCGGCCTGGCGCGTCGGAAACGCAGGCACAGAAAGGGGTTTCAGTCCCTCGCCGCGGGGTATTCGTTGCACAAAAGCCGGTAAGCGGGCTCGTCCTCTTCGATTTTCGGGAACCGGCCGAGCGTCTTGAGAAAACGGTTGTCGTTGTTGTCGTCGTTGCACATCGAGACCTCGCCGATCAGCGCCGGCCCCCCCTGCGGCACCGAAAACTCATGGTAGGAATAGGGATACAGCGAGAGGCTCTCGCCCGGCTTGAGGGTCACGGTCGAGCCCGCGGGCACACGATACCGCCGGCCGTCGCGAAAGACCTCGACGTCGGTGTCCGCGAGCTGCTCGTCCGGCGCCGCATTGTAGAGAAGGAAGTTGACGTCGTTGCCGCCGCGGTTGATGATGTCCTCCATCTTGCTCCAGTGGAAGTGCATGGGAGAGACCTGGCCGCCATCGAGCATCATGATTTTTTCGGCATAGTTTTTTTTGTAGCGGTTGTCCTTCACATTTCCGTTGCGCAGGGTGATCAGGGCCAGGCCCAGATGGGCATAGTCGCCCATGCCGTAGTCGGTCACATCCCAGCCAAGCATGTTGTCGCGAATTTCGTCATATTCGTGGCCCTTGTCCTGCCATTCCTCCGGGGTCCAATGGCAGAAAGGGGGAAGAGCAAAGCGGTGCTCCGCGAGCAGCGCCTCAAAGCGGCGGATGATGGCGTTGATTTCTGAACGCTTCATGAAAACTCAACCTTTCTCCCTGTCGAGCAGGGCGCGTATTTCTTCTTCGGTGGGCATCGCGGGGATCGCGCCGCGCCTTCCCACACAGACAGAGGCCGCGGCGTTGGCGAAGCGCGCGTATTGCGCCGCGCCGGCGCAGGTCAATTGATCGAGGCCGCCGTTTTTAATCATGCAGCTGAGAAAGGAGGCCCAAAAGCAGTCCCCCGCCCCGGTCGTGTCGACGACGGCGGCGTCCGTGAATGTCGGCACGGTGACCGTCTCGCCGCCGCAGAAGATCAAAGCGCCCTTTTTCCCCAGCGTGATGACGATGCAGCGAATGCCGTATTCGCCGAGCCGCTTTGCCGCGGCCGCAAGGTCCTCGCTGCCGGTCAGCAGCGCCGCTTCCTCCTCGGCCAGCTTGAGCAGGTCCACAAAGGGAAGGATTTTGCGGATCTGCTCCCCGGCCTCCTGCCGCGAGCGCCACAGGCCCGCGCGGTAGTTAGGATCAAAGGAGACGACCGCGCCGCTCTTTTTCGCCTCCTGCACGGCGAACAGCGTCGCCGAGCGGGCGGGCTCGTCGGTCAGGGACAGCGAGCCCGCGTGAAACACGCGGCAGCCGCGCACCAGCGCGAGATCCACCTCCTCGCGGCGCAGGCAGGTGTCGGCCCCCGGTTTGCGCGCAAAAGAGAATTCGCGCTCTCCGTTTTGCAGCGCCACAAACGCCATGGTTGTGAAAACATCCTTCGCCATGACAAGGCCGGCGGTTTCTACATGGTACTCCTTCAGGGTTTTCTTTAAAAACCGGCCGTGCATATCGTCGCCAACCTTGCCGATAAAGGCCGTCGACAACCCAAGCTTCGCCGCGCCGCACAGCACATTGGCGACCGCGCCGCCGGGATTCTGCTCGAAGAGCAGCTGCCCATGCCGCGACGTTCCGTGTTCGGTGAAATCAATCAGCAGCTCACCGAGCGCAACAATATCCCACATTTTAACTCCTATTCTCAGCGCACCGGCGTCAGAGGTATTGATTGAACTCAATCTTCTCTCGGTTTACGCCTTCTATTGTGAAATATTTTACGCCGTTTTCAAAGAAAGGTAAATACTGAATTTCACCCTCTAGCGGCGGATAGCCGAGCTGCTTCACGATTTGGAAAGAGGCATCTATGTCGCGGACATTGAGCGCGACATGGTCGATCGCGCCGCTGCGCATGGCGGTCTGCGGCTCGGTGTAGACCTCCACAACGACGGCGCCCATAGCGAAAAAGCGGACATTCTGGCTCTCGTGAATGATTGTCCGAAATGTCTCTTTGAAGCCGAGCGAAAGGTAGAATTCCGCCGTTTTCTCCATCTCCTGCGTTGGGACGCCGATATGCTGCACACCGAGAACGAGTTGATCCAGTTTCATAGTTTTGCACCGATTATCCTTGTTTGTTTTTCAGCGTGCTGAGCAACACCGCGAAAATGATCAGCGCGCCGCGCACGATATATTGCACATAGTCGTTTACGTTCAGCAGCGTCATGCCGTTGGTGAGAATGCCGATAAAGACGATGCCCAACAGAGTGCCGCGCATTTTTCCAACGCCGCCCGCGATGCTCGCGCCGCCGATGATGACCGACGAGATGGCGTTCATCTCCCAGCCCTTGGCGAACGAGAAGGTGCCCGACATAACCTGCGCCGAGAGCATGATGCCCGAGAGCACACAGCAGATCTGAATGACGATCATCGAGAGGATCTTTGTCCTCCTGACATTGATGCCCGAAAGCCGCGCCGCCTCGGCGTTGCCGCCGCAGGCGAACGCCGCGCGGCCGAATTTGGTATAGCTGAGCAGAAAATAGGTGACGGCAAACGCGATGAGCAGCACGATGACCGGCACCGGCACGACGCCGAACAGACGGCCGGAGCCCATCACGCTGAACCAGGCCGGAAAGGAGATGACGGGGAAGCCCTTGGAGATCACCGCCGCGATGCCGTAGAGCATGTTCTGCATGGCGAGGGTGGCGATCATGGCGGGGATTTTAAAGGTCGTAATCAGCCAGCCGTTGATGAAGCCGACGGCGAGGCTGACAACCAGCGCGATCAAAATGCCGACGATCGCGCCCCAGGTGAGGCCGTTTTCGCCGAGGCCCTGCATCTTGCCCGCGGTCAGGCCGATGATGACGCCGGTGAGCGCCACGCTCGAGCTGATCGAGAGGTCGAGCTCGCCGCTGACAATGACGATCGTCATGCCGAAGGCGATCACGCCCTGCAACGCGATGTTGCGCAGCATATTGAGCAGGTTGCCGACGGTCAGAAAATAGTCGCTGACAAACGAGAGCACGATCGCCAGCAGAATGAGGATAATCTCCAGCGTATAATTGATGAGTGTCTTTTGAATCGAGCGCTTCTTTTTGATGGTTTCCATTCTTATTCTCCCATGCACATAGCGTAAAGGTCTTCGATCGTGATCTCTTCGGGGAATACCTCGCCGTCGATTTTGCCGCCCCGCATAATCAGGATGCGGTGGCAGGTTTCGAGAAGCTCCTCGAGCTCGGTTGAAACCATAATGCAGGAAATCCCCTTGCGCGCCTGGTCCCAGATGATCTGGAAGATCTGCTGTTTTGCGTTGACATCGATGCCGCGCGAGGGCTCGTCGAGCAGGATGACCTCGGGGTTGATATTCAGCCAGTTGCCGACAACGACCTTTTGCTGGTTGCCGCCCGAGAGGGACGAGACGAGAAAGTCGGTGTTTGCGACCTTGATGTCCAGATCGCGCACCTGACGCTGCACATATTCCCGTTCCAGCTTGCGGTCGACGACGGCGCCCTTGCCGAGGCGCCGAAGGGACGCGTAGCAGAGGTTGTCCGAGATGCGCCCATTGACATTGACTCCTAGCCGCTTGCGGTCCTCCTGCGTCATGGCGACGCCGAGCCTGTTCATCGTCTCGGGCGTGTGGTCGCGGATCTCCTTTCCGTCGAGATAAATTTTGCCCTCTCTGGGGCGCATCGCGCCGAAAATGCAGCTCAGCAGCTCGGTGCGGCCCGAGCCGAGCATACCCGCGATGCCGAGCACCTCGCCCTTATGTAACGTGAAGCTGACGTCCTGAAAGCGGCGTCCGTCCGAGAGATGCTCGACCCTGAGAACGGCCTCGTCCGAGCATTTCAGGTCGTCCGGGCGTTTTTTGATCTCGACGTCGCCGAACATCATTTTGATGAGATCACGCCGCTCCAGGCCCTGCATTTCGCGGGTGCCGATCCATTTGCCGTCGCGCAGCACGGTGCAGGTGTCGGCGATGCTCCAGAGCTCCTGCAATTTATGCGAAATATAGAGAATAATAACGTCTTTTTCCCTGAGCTTGCGGATGATGCGGAACAGGGACTCCACCTCGTTCTGCGCGAGCGAGGAGGTCGGCTCGTCGAGCTGAAGCACGCGCGGCTTGAGGCTCATCGCCTTGGCGATCTCGACCATCTGGCACTGCCACGCGGTGAGGCGGTCGACCGTTTCGTCGGGCGAGATGTCGATTTCAAGCTCATCGAGCAGCTCCCTCGCCATGCGGCGCGTCTTCTTCCAGTCGACCGCCGGGCCCTTCATCGGCAGACGGCCGATAAATATATTCTCGGCAACGCTCATCCCGGGAATCAGGCTGAGCTCCTGATAGACGGTGGCGATACCCGCCTGCTGCGCCTCGGCGGGGGATTTAAACGCTATCTCTTCGCCGTCCAGAAGGATCTTTCCCCCGCTCGGCTGAACCGCTCCCGAAAAGATGTTTAT